>JAGDMJ010000333.1 GCA_017860555.1 Bacteroidota bacterium | reverse complement strand
TCCACCGCCAGGGATGTTCATAGATCTGCACCTCTGCCGGTGCCGACTTGTGATTCCGCACCTTCACCTCTATGGTCTCTTCAATGACGTGTCCCGATGACACCACTTTGAAATCCTTCTGCGCCCGTTCTCCCACAAGGTCAAACGCATTCCCCAGGTACAGTTTCAGTTCTTCGTCTTTCGGAGTATGGTCGATCTGGTCTTCACCGATGAATTGTTCCTTGCCGTCGTCGTCCCGTTTGTACACGCGGACCTTCCCTTTGGGCAGCGGAATGCCGAGGCTGGCCCGCTCTTCGTTCTTGAATGTGACGTACACGCCCACCTTGGTGTTGGACTGTTGTCCGAAGCTCGACTGAGACCGGTACGAGTAGTTGTTCCGATACATCCTCCATTGATCTGCCATCCCGTCATAGATGAAGACTTTCGACGAAGGGACGTTCTTGCCTGCGACCAGTTCCATCTGTTTGGTCTCTTCGTTGTTCAGATCGGTTCGCCGCTGAAGCGTGTAGAGCTTGTACTCAAAAAGCTCCGACTGTTTGAACTGTGGGGCAGCCTCCTCGGCCATCATGACGCCTTTCGACATCCGCATGGCCTGGTCGAACTCCTGCCTCACCAGGTTAACATCCCCCGCGACCAGCTTGAGCCCGGCATTCTTGAAGGAGGTTCCCGAATAATTGTTCAATGTCACCCACCCCGTCAGGTCAAGGCGCGAGTCGTCCTTGTTCAACAGCGCGACATAGTTGCATGTCCAGGAAAGCTGCCCGGCCAGGTAGCTGATCTCCGTTTTGTGTGACCCCTCCCGGGAGTTCGTGACCAGCCAGTTGAGCTGGGGTTTCAGGATCAACCCCTCCGGCAAACTCGGGAGCACAAGGCGTCCTGCCGGATTCAACTCGATCTTCCCGTTGATCTCGGCGATCATTCCTCCCGTCCCGATGTAGTTTTGCGCTCCACCTCCATATTGCGGTTGTGTCTGGTATCCCGTCGCCAGCAGCTTGCCGAGAACGGAGTATTCCTTCTTTGAGTCGGGATCGACCCTGATGAACTCCACCTGTTTACCGAGGTACTTCTCCAGCAACTTCGCCTGGTGCACCAGATCGAACTGGTAGTTCTGCTCCAGAACACGCACCGCGGAAGCATCGGTCAGACTGAGGAAATGAAGCGATGTACCATCAATCGTCGCGGGAATGTCCGGAATCACGAGATGGCTGGTCCCCCTGGGGATCGAGATCGTCCGTTCCTCCCGGATCAGCGATAGGTTCTGGTTATATATTGTGAGGTCGACCGCGGTGCGATCCCCGCTGGCCACGTTTTCGCGCGCCTGCGAAAGGGCCGGACTTTCAAGAAGCCCGAGGGAAAGGAGGATCGCGCTGCACACCGTTGAGAAGCGTTTCATGGATGTCTCCGGCAGATATGGGTGAATAATTGAATTACCCTTGAAAACTTGCTACCTTCTTACGTTTACCTTCTGACTATTCATATCATTAACTTCTGAAAGGTAAATGGGAACACCGCTCCACTATTTGAGCACGGATGCCAGGATTCTGGACATGTTGCGCCAGGGCGACGAAGAGGCACTGGTCATGCTCTACCGGTCCAACCGGAAGCCGGTGACGGCGTTCGTCCTGAGGAACAACGGCACACAGGACGACGCCGAAGACCTGCTCCAGGAGGCCCTCGTCGTGCTCTGGGAACGGGTACGAAGCGGCCGATTCGAACTGACCGCCAGGCTTGACACCTTTGTCTTTGCAACAGTCAAGAATATGTGGATGCGCCGCCTCTTTCGCAAGCGGCGCGAAGTACTAGATGGCCAGGCACTGGAAGAGCGTGCGGACGACGCAGGCTCCGCCCTGGAGGCGATGATCGCGGGGGAGGAATCCCGGATTGTCACAGCAGCTATGGACGAACTCGGGGAGCCGTGCCGGAAGCTGCTCCTCCTGTTCTACTGGGAAGAGCTTCCGATGGATGAGATCGCCGCGCGCCTCGGCTTTGCGAATGCCGAGACCGCAAAATCGAAAAAATATCAGTGCAAGAAAGCCCTGCAGGCGCTCTTGCTGGAACGATTCTGCTGAACATCATGACTGACGCGAAAGAACATTTTGCCGAGGACCCGGAGCTGCTGGAACGGTACGTGCTCGACCGATTGGACCGGACAAGCCTCGCGCAATGCGAGGAGCACCTCCGCACGTGCGCAACCTGCCGGCAGGCGGTCCAGGCAGACAGGATGATCATTGCCGGTGTGAAACGCTATGGGCGCGACCAGATGAAAGAACGTCTGCGCACAGTTGCGGGCTTGCCTCCCACCCGCCGGATACCCTGGCCACACGTGCTGGGCGTTGCAGCCATCCTCCTGATCCTTTTCGGCATTGGCATTTACCAGCGCTGGTTCGTCACGAGCGTTCAGCCTGATGATATCGCTGCTTTGCAACCATCCGGGCCGGAAGAGAAAGCCGGGAGGACGGCGCCGGATAGAGAGCATGAAAAGGCTTCCACTCAACAGAGCGCGCCTCTCCCGCCTGAGGGCTCTGCCGGTCGGCCCGAAGTGAAGGACAGGCGCATTCCGGCAGAAAGCAACGCGAAAGCGGAAACCGAAAGGTTCGGGTATACCCAGGCACCGACGGATCACCGTGAAGAGTCAGCCGCGGCGGCAAGCAAGGAGAAGCAGAGTGAACAAATTTCGCCACCTTCTGCAGCCCTTGCAGCCGCGCAGCAGGAATTCTGGACGAGTGGAACGTTGATCGCACAAGCTGCGGCAAAGAAGGATGTTGATGATGCCAAAGGTGCGAAGCCAATGATGTCTGATGCGGTCCGCGCAGGAGAAGAGTCCAGAGCCAAGATGAGCACCCTCAGGCAAGTCACAGTCGAGCAGCGCCCTGCCCGGAATCTTCCTGCTAGCCAGCAGGTCCAGCAGCAGATGCTCGGCCGCCAGACCATTCAGACGCTCGTACAGCAGTCGGGAGACGCCACGCACCTGACGTTGTACCCCGAATCTCCGTTTGACTCCACCCAGCTGCTTTATGCAAGGGCACAGCAGATCTCAACCGATTCGCTTGTCATCCACATCGGAAGCCAGCAGATCGGATACCGACTTCCCGTGGGAGCGCTGAGGCAGTTGGAAACGGACCCGGCGAAATCGAAGCGGTGAGAGCCCGGCGCTCAACAAAACCGGAGAATACTGAGGGCGCGCCACAGAGCGAATCGGACGCTGGGCGTTCTCTTCCCTCTTGCATCGCGCCCTCCTCACCCCGTCACTTGAGCAAAACCATCTTCTTTATGCTTGAAAAAGTCCCTGCCGTGAGGCAGTAGAGATACACCCCACTGGCCAACGCACCGGCGTCAAGATTGACCTCATACACTCCCGCCGTTTTTCTCGTATCGACCAACACCACCACCTCCCTGCCAAGCAAATCATAGACAGCAAGTTTCACATCACTTTCAACCGGCACCTGAAACCTAATCCTTGTTTCCGGATTGAACGGGTTTGGATAGTTCTGGTCGAGTTCGTAGGACTTGGGAATTGCATCGCCGGGCCGAGGCGAGACCGCCGGGACAACTTCCCCGGAACTCACCCTTCCTTCGACGCCGGGCCTTAGCGATCCCATCTGCTGAATATATCCTGCCAGCACGCTGAACTCCGTTGTGTCGCCGCAGATGCGAGCGTTATCGTAAGGGATCCCTAAAATATCCAGGAACATTGGGACGAATTCGTTCGCTGTCACACTATATTTCGCGAGGGGGTCAAGTGCCGTTCCCCTGACCTCAACCGAGGTAACCCTTCCAAAGGGCGGTCTCGCTGGATCATACGTGTACTTCATCCCGGACACCTGAACGAGGAATTCGTCGTCCTGCTCGATGCTGGAGAGCCCGAACTCAAGCCCGGCAAAGAGCGCTCCGCCTGTCAACTCGAAAGTTACGAGCCGGTACCCCAGTCCATTCACCGTATTGAAGCCGTACCCCACAACCCGGAAAGCATCCGCCGCCACAACAGGCCCGGGATACAACGGCTGAGCAGTGGATCCTCCCACTTCCATGGCGATCTGAGTACCGGTAGCAAGACGGAATGCATCGGTCACGAGGTTCCCGATCGGTGTGTCATGTGAACCGGGGAACATGAGCGAATCCGCGACCTCCTCAAAATATGATTCCACGTCGGCGATCTTGGCGGTATACATGGGGCCATAGACAGATTCTATTTCGCCGATCATCATGCTCACAGCTGCCGCGGTGCTCGGCTCCTCCGGAATGGCATCAGTAACGGGGATGAGCGAGTAATCCAAGAGTCGGACATTGCCTGCTCCAATCGTGAGGCGGAGTTTGCCGAGGTTCAGGTAGTGCGAACTCCCCTGGACAATCCATGTCGTGTCTCCGGCAGGGTTGCGAACGGGCTGGGCCTGTTGAAACGCCAGGTGA
>JAGDMJ010000332.1 GCA_017860555.1 Bacteroidota bacterium | reverse complement strand
CGCTGCATCCGGAGCCAGGCGGATATACCGTTGCATCTGGGCGGCGGCCTTCTCGGGCTCCCCGGCCCTGGAGTAAGCATAACCCAGAGACATGACGGCGGGAGCGTAGGCCGTGTCGACTTTGATCGCCGCCTGGTATGATTTGATCGCGGATTCAACGTCCTTGGTTTGCTCGTGGAGGTTGCCCCGAAGGAGGTATGCCTCCTTTTCTTCGGGATACAGGCTGATGAGGGAATCTGCCGCGGCACTTGCGCCGCCCGCGTCGTAACGCGCCATCCGGCTCAAGACCCTGATAAGCAGCTGTTCCCGTTCAGATGCGTCGGCCGCAAGCCGGGTTGCACGATCAAGATCCCGATACGCCTGGTCCTCATCCTTCGCTGACCAATTCAACATACCCATACGGGCCCAGGCCATGGCAAAGGATGAGTCAAGCCGCAGGGCCTCTTCAAACGATGCCTTCGCTTCGCGATAGTAAAACTTCTCGTACAGTGCAAGGCCTTCCTGGTAGGCGGACAACGCCTCAGGAGACTGGGTGGTGAGCTCAGGGCCACGGCTGCAATCTGAGATCAGGAACAGCAGAGCGAAGCAGAGGAATGTCTCGGGGAACCGTCGTGCAATATTCATTGAAGTATGTCTCCGCTTGGCCCGTTGGACCCTGGCGGCACTGCCAACGCACGAAGACGGCGAAGACCCGTTTCGATCTTGTCCAGCGTCTGACCCATCATCTTGTAGTAATGGGTCCGCTTCTGTTCGTCCGGCTCGCCGGTTTCGAGATAGTAAATCGCCATCCGAAGGATGCCGAGCGGATTGCTGAGATCATGCGCAATTTCGCGGATATGCTTGTTCAGCGCGTCGATGCGGGCCTGCGGGTCTTCCGTCTCTTCAGGTTTCATCAGGGTCCAAAAGGTGGAATTCTCCTATCCTGTTTGGTAGGAAATATAGCAGATAATGGAACCTGTGTCAACTCTCGGGGGGACCCGGGGCCCCTATCGTCTCTCCTCGCTAGTGGAATCGAGCGCTTTCGATATTGCCGATCTCTCTCAGCAGGTCCTTCTTCGTGAATGTGGACTTACTCATGAGCCCCGACACGTACGCCCCGAGCTGTTCCTGGGTCTCGCTGTCAATATCCATCGAGGTGAGAATGATGATCGGGATCGCACGTGTGGCCGGGATCTGCTTCAACTGATAGGCGACATTGAACCCTGACGTCTCGGGCATGATCAGGTCGAGGATGATGAGGTCAGGGTGCTCGCGTGCCGCCATCTCGACACCGTCCGTCCCTTGATACGCCTTCAGCACCCGGTACCCTTCATTCTCCAGGATGACCTGGATCAGGTCGGTCGCGGCGCGGTCATCATCGATCACCAGCACGGTTGGCTTGCGGGTGTCCGATTTGCGAACAAGATAGACTTTGTCCAGGGACTGGATAAGGTCTTCCTTGTTGACCGGCTTGACGAAGTAGTCCACCGCGCCAAGACTGAACCCGAGGTTCTTTTCGTCGGCAATGGAAACGATGATCACGGGGATATGCTTGCACAACGGGTGGCGCTTGAGCTCTTTCAGCACCTGCCACCCGTCCTTCACAGGAAGCATCAGATCCAGGGTGATGACGCTCGGATGCAGACGCTTCGCCATGTCCACCGCCTCGGCACCGTTCTGCGCCACTTCGACGCGGTACCCCGCGGACTCAATGTAGAGCCGGAGCAGCTCGCTGGCCTGGGGAGCATCTTCGATAATCAGTGCAAGCGGTTTTTCTCCCTCCGCTCGGGGCTTGTTTTCCCGCTCCAGAGCTTCCAGCAGCATGCCCGCCTGAACCGTCCGTTCTGACGTCGCATCCACGACCATCGGGATGCGGAAGACCATCGTCGTTCCCTTCCCCCATTCGCTCTCAACCCAAATGGTCCCACCGTGCAACTCCACGAGTTTCTTGGTGATGGCCAACCCCAGGCCGATACCCTCGTGGTTCATTTCCTTTCCCGATTTCACCTGCTTGAACGGCCTGAACAACCCTGCCTGGTCCTCCCGCTTGATGCCGAGGCCATGGTCCTCCACCGCGAACTGCAGGTCGTTCCCAATCCGCTCCGAACGCACGGTGACGTTCCCGCCCCCCTTGCTGAACTTGATCGCATTGGACACAAGGTTGATCAGGATCTGCTTGAACCGGGTTTGATCGACCACCAGTTCGTCAATGTCCGGGTCAAAGGAAAAGTGCAGGTGGATCTTTTTCTCGGCGATGGCCGAGGCAAGGACCCGTTCGATGCTTTCCTGAAAATAGTCGACCGGGTAGCTCGCGATGTGCAGTTCCATCTTCCCCGCTTCGATCTTCGAAAGATCAAGGATGTCATTGATGATCTGCTGAAGATGCCGGCCGCTGGTGTTGATGTTTTTCATGAACTCTTCGACGGTCTCGTGCGGCAGCTCGCCAAGCTGCTTGGTCAGCAGTTCGGAGAAGCCAATGATGGAGTTGAGCGGCGACCGGAGCTCATGGCTGAACGTGGCGAGGAATTTTTTCAGCGTCTCACTTGCCTCGACGGTCTTCTGGGTTTGCGCTTCCAGCTCGATGTTCTTTGTCCTGAGTTCGTCGATGAGACGCTTGCGGCTCATGCCGCCGGCCAGGTCGTTGGCCACGACGGAAAGGACTTCCAACTCTCCCTGGACAAAATCCTTCTCTTTGATGGTGAGAACCTCGATAACCCCCTGAACCTCATCCTGCACCAACAACGGCATGACAATGAGGGTCTTGAGCTTCAGCGCGTCGATCTCTTCGCGGAACAGCGGTCCGATCGTGCCCTCATCCATCCGATCGGACAGGATCACGCGCTTGCTCCATGCGGCCCTTGCGGCGAGCCGCGATGCTTCCTCAGTGACGGGCTGATGGACCGCATCCTGCGGAAACTCCACTTCCATGAGCGCCGGAGCAACTAACCGGATCTCGTTCCCGCGCGGGTCAAAGAGGTATATGCAGACAAACTTCGAAGGGATCTCGAACAACAGCGAGATTTTTTCAGCAGCCTTGATACACAGCTCATCAAGGTGCTTCGAGCCATTGATCGCCCTCGAGATCTCGACGAGCATTTCTTTCTGCCGCCGTTCGGTCTTCTTCTCGGTGATGTCCTGGAAGAAAACCGACAGGCCGGTCTCCGCCGGATAGATTCTGACGTCGTACCAGACGTCGAATCGCTCATCCTTGTAGGCGGTCTCGCAACTCTGAAATGTCCTGGACTCCATCGCCAGCTTGTACTTCTCTCCCAGGAGTGCCCCCTCGGCATTCGGAAAGACCTCGAACACATGCTTGCCGAGGATTTCCGAAGCAGGGAGCCCCGTCCCTGCCTCGGCTGCCTTGTTCCAATAGGTGATCCGGTATTGCGTGTCCAGGGCGAAAAAGCCGCCGCTGATGCTCTCTAGAATGCTTTCGTAACTGTGTTGATCTGCCATGATAGGGACTCCGAAGCGTACACTGGGGGGATTGAGACCGATGCGGATGCTAAATATCAAATTCTTCAATGAAATGCAACAACTATTTTACACTTACCTTTAGCTGAGTGACCTATCTCCCTTATGGATGAAATATGGAACATAGTGACCACTGGTATGAGGAACACCCCCTCATGATCGCCCTGGCGGCGAGGAGGCGCACGGAACACCCCACGAGGGCTGTCGTCTTTCCGGATCCACCATTCGCCGCCAGCGGATGGCTGAACCCGCACGCGGCGCGATTGGCTGGCAAGGGGGAAAGCTGGAACGGGCTGGCCGCCGGGTGGATCGGCGATGCCTGCGCGTTGGCATGCGGGTTCTTCTTCACGGACGGCGGGACACTCTCCCGTGCGAGATTTTCACAGCACTGGCTGGGTGGTACCGCAGAGATCACTTCACCCCGTGGCCCGTCAGCAGCTGCAGGGCTTCTTCGTATTTGCTGCCGGTCGTTCTCACGATGAAAGGTGGCAATTGAGGCGCGGGGGGCTTCTTGTTCCAGTTCAACGAGAGCAGGTAATCTCGCACAAATTGCTTGTCGAAGCTTGGTTGTGGTCCGCCGGGCTTATACTGGTCCATGGGCCAGAAGCGTGACGAATCGGGCGTCAAGGCTTCATCGATCCAGATCACCGATCCATTATCGTCCAGCCCGAATTCAAACTTGGTGTCCGCGATAATGATCCCTTTGTTCGCCGCGTATTCCGCACCTCGGGCATAGATGGAGAGCGAAAGCTCGCGGATCGTGCGGGCAACTTTTTCGCCCACGACCCTGACTACGCCATCGAAGCTGATGTTCTCGTCGTGCACCCCGATCTCCGCCTTCGTCGAAGGAGTGAAGAGCGGCTCGGGGAGCTTGTCCGACTCGCGAAGACCGGTCGGGAGTTTGATGCCGCACACGGATTGTGTCTTCTTATAATCGTTCCATCCCGATCCCGAGAGGTA
>JAGDMJ010000331.1 GCA_017860555.1 Bacteroidota bacterium | reverse complement strand
GTCCTGCCGGACGGACCGAACCTCCGGGAGGAGGTTATGGGCAGCCTGAAGCCTATCGTGATCGACGACGTCGGACGGGACCCGCGCTTCCAGCATTTAGGAAAGGGGAAGATCCCGGTCGCATCGCTGGTCGTGGTGCCGCTGGTCTCGCATAGTGGACTCATCGGCCTCCTCTACGCGACGAAGTCTTCGACGTTTGGTTTCGTAAAGGACGACGTGGATGTCATCGCGGCATTCGCGGACCAGGCCACTGTGGCGATCGAGAACTCGCGGCTCATCAAAGAATCGCTGCAACGCGAGCGGCTCTTCCGCGAAATGCTGGTGGCGCAGGAAATGCAGAAACGCCTTCTCCCCCAGGTGCTCCCGCGTTACGATACGCTGGAGATCGATGCCATTTCCACCCCTGCTTTCGAGGTGGGGGGAGACTACTACGATTTTGTGGAATTGAGCGACCATAAACTGGGCATCGTGGTGGGAGACGTGTCCGGCAAGGGGGTGTCGGCCGCCTTTTATATGTCGGAGGTGAAAGGGATCTTCCAGGCGCTGAGCAGAATGTATCCGTCACCCCGCGAGTTCGTCATCAAGGCGAACGAGGCGCTCGCCGGATCCGTCGACAAGCATTCGTTCGTGAGCCTTATCTATGCCGTGCTTGATGTGCGGACCGGAGAACTGACCCTCGCCCGCGCGGGCCATTGCCCCATGCTGCTTGTCTCCGGGGAGCAGGTGCAATTCATCCGTCCCGGCGGCATGGGGATGGGCCTGAGCAGAGGAGCGATCTTCGACAGCGCCATCGAGGAATACGCTCTCTCCCTCCGCGATGGAGACCTATGTGTCTTCTACACGGATGGCATCACGGAAGCCCGGCGGGGTGAGGACGAATTCGGCTACGACCGGCTGCTGGACGTTGCGAGGAAATCGCGCGACCTGTCGGCGTCAGCCATCAAAGACGAGATTGTGGAAACCGTGAAAACCTTTGTGGACCGGCAGGCGACCGAGGACGATCTGACCCTCGTCGTGCTGAAATGGCGGATGCCCGCGGAAAGAGTGTCGTAGCAAATTACCTGTCATCGGAGGACCATCAATGAGTGATTTCAAGATCGCACAGCGGGAAACGGAGGGGGTGAACGTCCTGGAACTCAAAGGATACCTGGATGCGCATACCGCCCCGAAGCTCGAAGAGGTCTTGCAGAATCTGCTGAAAGATTCCCGCTTCTATATTGTGGTAAACTGTAAAGATCTCTCGTATATAAGTAGTGCGGGGCTGGGAGTCTTTATGGCGTTCATTGAAGATGTCAGGAAGAACAAAGGTGATATCAAGCTGACCAACATGTCGGCAAAGGTCTACAATGTATTCGACCTGCTGGGCTTTCCGCTCTTGTACGAGATCTTCAAGGATGAGCGGGAGGCAGTGGTGAAGTTCTTCGAAAAATCAAAATCGAAGTAACCGCTCGTGAAATCCCAGTCAGGCACGGTGAAAACGGAAAGCATCCATATTGAGAGCCGGACAGATCGATTGATCGCCGTCCGCGAATTCGTCTCCGCCTCGGCGCGGAAATTCGGCTTCTCCGACGAAGAGGTGAGCAAGATCGCCCTGGCGGTTGATGAAGCGTGCACGAACATCATCAAGCACGCCTACAAGTTTGATCCGACACAGTATATCACCGTCACCATCAAACCGCGGGGGCGCACCTTCGAGGTATCCATCAAGGATACCGGCAGGCAGTTCAATCCCTCGGACATCATGACCCCGGACATGAAAGAGTATCTGACACACTACAGGCGGGGCGGGCTGGGCATCTACTTGATGAAATCGCTCATGGATAAAGTGGAATATGACATCGAGCCCGGAAAAAAGAACGAAGTGCGTTTGACCAAATACCTCCCCCGGTAACGTTCGTATGTCTCCCCAGACCCCACGAAGTACCCGCCCTGGCTCGGATTCGTATGAGAGCCACTTTGACTTCGCGGCGCTGTTCGAATTCAGCACGGTCATCAATTCCTCTATCGAGCCACAGTTCATCTACAGCCATATTCTCCTGACCATCATGGGGAAGATCCTGGCCACCCGCGGGATGGTCCTCCTCCTGAACCCCGCGTCCAGGAAAGAGTATTCCGTTGAAATGGCGAAGGGGTTCCCGGGTGATCTCAAAGGGAAAGGCATCACGATCGCGAGGATGCCCCGTTCGCTGATGTACGTGAATGAGCTCCGGCCATCCCGCACATCCTGGGCGGGACAGATGAGCTCCTGGGGCGTGAAGATCCTGCTCCCCATGTTCATTGCCGAGCAGCCCATCGGCGTGCTTGGTTTCGGCGAACGGGCTGCCGGCAAAAAGCTGCAAGCGCGGGAGAAGACGTACTTGCGATCGCTGGCGAATATCTCCGCGACCGCGATCGAAAAAAGCAGGACGATCGGGGAACTGCAGCACGTCAATCGGAAGCTGGACCGGAAGATCCAGGAACTGAATACCCTCTTCGACCTCGGCAAGGAGTTCGGCGCTCTGCTGGACCCCGAGAAGATCGTCCGCCTTCTGGTCTTTTCGCTCCTGGGACAGGTCGGCGTGAACCGTTACCTGGTCTGCCTCAGGGATGGCCCGGATATGAGAGTGGCTGCATCCCGGATTGACGGCAACCTGCCGCAGAGCGAACTGCTGTCATCTCTCGTGAAGCTCAAAGCTCCCACGCATGTCTCCGATCTCATCGTCCGCCAGGGCTTCGATCCACGGCCCGTGCTCGCCGAGATGGGCCTCAGCATCGTCGTACCGATGCAGTTGCAGGGGGAGATTAAAGGGCTCATCCTGCTGGGCGACAAGCTAAGCCGGGATCCCTTCGGCCAGGGGGACCTTGAATTCCTCTCCCTGCTTGGCAACGTGGCGATCATCTCCCTGGAGAACGCCCGCCTGTTCAAAGATGCGCTCGAGAAACAGCGGATGGAAGACGAGCTGATGATCGCTCGTGAGATCCAGAAGGGACTGCTCCCGAGCGTGCTGCCGGTGATCCCCGGCCTGGACATTGCCGCCACGAATATCTCGTCCAAGCAGGTCGGCGGGGACTATTACGACGTGATTGCGGCTCCGGGCGGGAAGTACATTATCGCGATCGGGGACGTTTCGGGGAAAGGGACTCCCGCCGCTCTCCTCATGGCCAACCTGCAGGCAACCATCCGCGCCCTCGTCCCCCTGAACCTGCCGTTGTCCGAGCTGACGGAACGGGTCAACGATCTGATGTGTCAGAACACCGGCGGGAACAAGTTCGTCACCTTCTTCTGGGCACTCCTCGATCCTCAGAAAATGATCCTGACCTATGTCAACGCGGGTCACAACTATCCTTATTTGCTGCATGCCGACGGCACGATGGCCCGGTTGGACAAGGGGGGCATGATCCTCGGTGTGATGAAGACGCTGGTCCCGTACGAGCAGGAAACTGTCGCCCTCCGCCAGGGCGACCTGCTGGTGCTGTTCACCGATGGCGTCAGCGAGGCAATGAGCAAGGAGGTCGAGGAATTCGGAGAAGAGCGGCTGGAGGCGTTGGTGCGCAGGCACGAGGGCATGAGTGCCCATGCTGTTACCGTTGCCATCCATCACGCGGTGCAGGAATTCACGAAGGGGGCCGCGCAGTCGGATGACATTACTATGATGGTTGTGAAAAGCTGTTGATGCGCAGCGTCCGGTGCAAGACGAACCCCGAGGGCCGCACTGCTCCATATTGCTCTTCTTCCTCTTTCTACTTAACTTCTGTTATTGCGCCTCTATCTGTCGCCCAACACGTAAGAAACCCGCATGGATGCCGCCGATTTTCCGAGCGTGAGACTTTCCTTCCGCTCGCTGCAGAAGTATCAGGAAGGATTTCTGAGAAGCCTTCGGCATAACCGTCCGGAAACGCGTGGGACCTACGAACGGGCGCTGCGTGGATTTCTGCAATGGTTCCGAGAGGATGGCCAGTGCAGATTTCGCGTGCAAGATATTGAGCGGTACAAAAGGCATCTGAAGAAGAAGAAACGGCTCTCCGGGGTCTCGGTTTCGACGTACCTCACTGCTGTGCGGCGATTGTGCGATTTCCTGGTGCGGGCGAAAGTCCTTCGCGAGAACCCGGGGAAGCAGGTCGGCGGAAGCCATCGCCCGCTCTCGCATTCGCGGGACGTCCTCACTCCTGAACAGCTGCGGAAGCTCATGGAGCTCGCCGCCGCCGAAGCCGAGGACGCTCTGGATGAACGCGGATTGCGCGACCTGGCATTTCTGAAATTGATGGTCTCCTGCGGACTTTCGGAGATCGAGATCATCCGCGCGGACGTCCAGGATCTTCGTCGGGAGGGGGGGAACGCGCTGCTCTGGGTCCAGGGGAAAGGGAAAGTTCACAAGGATGCCGCCGTTTCCCTGCCGCATGACGTCGTCACGATCATCGATCGGTACCTGGCCCTC
>JAGDMJ010000330.1 GCA_017860555.1 Bacteroidota bacterium | reverse complement strand
ACGGATATCGGCGTAAAAGTCCGATATATCCATTCCGAGGTGGATGCACTCGAGAGGGTGGAGATTCTGCGCGACCTCCGCCTTGGCGATTTTGACGTCCTGGTTGGCGTGAACCTACTGCGAGAGGGTCTGGACCTTCCGGAGGTCTCTCTCGTGGCCATCCTGGACGCGGACAAGGAAGGATTCCTACGTTCGGAGAGATCGCTTATCCAGACGGCGGGCCGGACCGCCCGCAATCTGAATGGCAAGGTGATCATGTACGCCGATACTGTGACCGGATCGATGCAGCGGATGATGGACGAGACCAACCGGAGGCGGGAGAGGCAATTGGAGTACAACAAAGAACACAACATCTCCCCGGCCACCGTGTACAAAACGATCGATGAAGTGCTTGCAGCGACGACGGTCGCCGACGTGAAGGCCGCTCGTGATGCCCGGCGAGAGCGCCAGAAGGCTCCTCTGGTGGCGGAAAGCGTCATCCGGTACCTTACCCCCGACCAGCGCAAAGACCTCATTTCGGAGCTCCGGGTTGAGATGGAAAAGGCTTCGAAAGACCTGGAATTTGAACGGGCAGCCAGCTTGAGGGATGAGATTCTGAAACTCGAAGAGTTGATGAGTCAAAAAGAAAAGCGGTGAGGGTTCGGAAAAAGGGGTGATCTGTTGTAATACATGTAGGGCGGGCATGTTCCCCGCCGTACCTCCATGTCAGACAGACGAACGCTCATTCAAGGGCTTGTCCGCCCATTGCGTGATTTTCTTTTCCCTCCTCTCTGTTTTGCCTGTGAGAGACTGCTCGGAGAAGAAGAGGAGATTGTCTGCGCTCCCTGTCTTGCCGCTATCCGTTCCGTATCGGAAGCCGACTCGCATTATCAGGACACCCTCGACAGCCTGGCCTCGGAGGGGACGATCTCTGGGCTTGTGGCCGCATACTATTTCGAAGCCGGCGGACCGCTTCAGACGCTTGTTCACCAGTTGAAATACAGCGGCATGACCTCTGTCGGAAGCTTTCTGGGGGAGCGGCTGGGGGAAAAGGTGAAAAGAGAACTCGTCGGATTGCACATCTCGTGTGTCGTCCCTGTCCCTCTCCATCTTTCCAAGCGGCGGGAGCGCGGGTACAACCAGAGTGAATACATCTGTCGGGGAATGTCGTCAGTCCTTGCCGCTCCCGTCATGCCGAAAATGGTGGTACGCAAGGTTTACACGCAGACCCAGACGATGCTGAACAGCGAAGAGCGAAAGCACAATGTTGCCGGAGCATTTGCGCTTCGGGGGCGGCGCCCGCCCATGATGAAAAATGCAACAGTGCTTCTCGTCGATGACGTCGTAACGACTGGATCGACCATGCGGTCGTGCGCCCGGGTGCTGATGGAGGGAGGGGCGAAACAGGTAATCGCGTGCGCGGTGGCGTTGGCGATGTGAACGTGACTCTGTCTCGTCTCCTTGACATTCAAACGCTCTTTTGGTAAATTTGAATGATTTGGGGGAATTGAAGTGACCTATCTTGACCACACGGAGGAATAGTATGGCAGTCAAACTTGGAATCAATGGTTTTGGGCGCATCGGACGTCTCGTGTTTCGCAGGCTTCTTCAGGACGGCAAAGAATTTGAAGTCATGGCGATCAATGACATTACCGATGCCAAGACTCTCGCATACCTACTGAAATATGATTCAGTGCACGGCAAGTTCCACGGTGACGTCAAGGCGGATGGCGACGCGATCGTGGTAAATGGCAAACGCTACAAGGTCATGGCGGAAAAAGATCCCTCCAAGCTCCCCTGGAAAGACCTGGGAGTGAGCCTGGTCGTGGAAGGCACGGGAATTTTCACCAGCCGTGAGAAACTCCAGATGCACATTGCTGCCGGCGCGAAGAAAGTGCTCCTGACCGCTCCCGCAAAAGACGAAATCGACGCCACCGTCGTGCTGGGCGTAAACGACGACGTGCTGAAAGGAAGTGAGCAATTCGTGTCGAACGCTTCGTGCACCACCAACTGCCTTGCTCCGATGGTCAAAGTCCTCAACGACAATTTCGGCCTGGATCACGGCTTCATGACGACCATCCATTCGTACACGAACGATCAGCGCCTGCTCGACCTTCCGCACAAAGACCTCCGTCGCGCCAGGGCAGCGGCATTGTCCATCATTCCCACGACCACCGGCGCGGCCCGGACCGTGGGCAAGGTCATTCCCTCGCTGAAGGGGAAGCTGGATGGGTTCTCCCTGCGTGTCCCGACGCCTGACGCCTCGATCACCGACTTCGTCGCAGTTCTCAAGAAGCCAGCGACCAAGGAACAGGTGAATGAGGCCATGAAGAAGGCAGCGGAAACAACGATGAAGGGTATCCTCCAGTACACCGAGGAAGAGTTGGTGTCGACTGACATCATTGGGAACGAGCACTCGTGCATCTTTGATTCCAAGCTGACAATGGCCCAGGGGTCGACTGTGAAGGTCTTCGGATGGTATGACAATGAATGGGGATTCTCGTGCAGGGTGGTTGATCTGCTGAAGAAGATCTCCTAATGCAACCATAAGCGAACGGCGGCTACCGGGCCCTTGAACGAGGGTGGTAGCCGCTTTTTTTTCACCTGGAGACGATAAGCCCATGCAGACACTGACGATTGACGACATCCTGGTTCGGGGTAAGAAAGTGCTTGTGCGTGTGGATTTCAACGTGCCGATGACTCCTGATCTCAAGATCTCGGACGACAAGAGGATGGTGGAGGCACTCCCGACAATCAAAAAGATCATCAAAGACGGTGGGTCGGTGATCCTGATGAGCCACCTCGGACGGCCGAAGGGTAAGCCCGTGACGGAGTTTTCGTTGAAGCCGGTGGCCGATCACCTCAGCAAGCTCTTGAACCAACCGGTCAAGTTTGCCGCCGACTGCATCGGTAAGCCGGCGCAGGAAGCGGTAGCGGGTTTGAAGCCGGGCGAATGCCTCTTGCTGGAAAACCTCCGTTTCCATGCGGAAGAGGAAAAGAACGACGAAAAATTCGCCAGGGAGCTTGCGAGCCTTGGTGACGTGTATGTCAACGACGCGTTTGGCTCGGCGCACCGGGCCCATGCCTCCACGGAAGGAGTCACCCGATTCCTAAAGCCGTCCGTGGCAGGCTACCTGATGAAAAAGGAGATCGAATATCTTTCCAAGGCCGTCAGCAACCCGCAGCGTCCCTATGTCGCCATCCTGGGCGGCGCGAAGATCTCGGGCAAGATTGATGTCATTCAGAACCTCCTGCCGAAGATCGATGTGCTCGTCATCGGCGGCGGCATGGCATTCACGTTCTTCCAGGCGCAAGGGCTCGAGATCGGCGATTCGCTGGTGGAGCAGGAAAAGCTTGGCCTTGCAAAGCAGATCCTGGACGAGGTGAATGTGAAGCATATGCGGCTCATCCTGCCCGTCGATTGTGTGATCGCCGACCGGCTGGACAACGAAGCCCAACGCAAGGTAGTCCCGTCAAACAAGATCCCTTCCGGTTGGAGAGGATTGGATATCGGCCCGGAAACCGTGAAGATCATCAATATGGAAGTCCGGCGTGCGAAGACCATCGTCTGGAACGGGCCGATGGGTGTATTCGAAATGCCAAACTTCGCGAACGGGACGCTTGAGGTGGCGCGCCTGCTGGCGGAGGCAACCAGGAATGGAGCCACGACCATCGTTGGCGGCGGCGATTCGGCCGCGGCGGTAGCCCAGGCCGGGTTCGAGGAATCCATTTCGCACGTCTCCACGGGCGGCGGTGCATCGCTGGAATTCCTTGAAGGAAAGACATTGCCGGGATTGGGCGCGCTGGACACCCGGTGAACTAACCTTCACCGGCCGGTGTTATTTTATCATCTGCAAGGTGCTGCGAAGGGGACGTACTATGTCATATTATCGGCCGAGCCTGTTCGGAGGATTCACGTTCTTTCCTCCGGTCATTAAGACTCTGCTCATCAGCAACGTCGCGATCTGGCTCCTGGATGCGCTCCTGTCGCAGTTTGTTCTCTCGGGCGTTCCAATCTTCGCAATCTTTTCGCAGTACCTTGCTCTCTGGCCGATCGGCTCGAATTTCTATCCCTGGCAACTCCTTACGTACATGTTCATGCACGGGGGGTTCTGGCATCTGTTCTTCAATATGCTGGCCCTCTGGATGTTCGGGATGGAACTGGAGAATACCTGGGGGTCGAAACGGTTCCTGGCATTCTATCTCACCTGCGGCTTCGGCGCCGGCATCGCCAATCTTTTCGTGGCCCCGCTCCTCGGACAGGCAGCGCCTACGGTCGGTGCTTCCGGTGCCGTGTTCGGCGTGCTGATCGCTTTCGGCATGCTCTTCCCTGACCGGCCTATCTACATCTATTTTCTGCTTCCGATTAAGGCCAAGTATTTCGTCGCGATCTATATCGGCCTTGAACTCTTCTACGGCGTTACGGGAACAACAGATGGTGTCGCTCACTTTGCCCACCTCGGCGGCGCGGCTGTGGGCTTT
>JAGDMJ010000329.1 GCA_017860555.1 Bacteroidota bacterium | reverse complement strand
GTCCGTTGCTGTCCCCTCAGGGATCGGCTTCGTGATGACGTTGATCACTCCTCCGAGAGCATTTGATCCGTAGAGGGCAGAACTGGCGCCTTTGACCACTTCGATCCTGTCCACCTGTCCCATGGGAATCGCTTCGAAGTTCAATTCCCCCGTGTCGCCCGCAATGAATGGAATACCGTCCAGAAGCATGAGCACCCTGCTTCCTGCTCCGAGGCTGTAGCCGCTCGAACCGCGGATGTTGACCTGCGTGCCCGTCATGTTCACTCCTGGAACATATCGGAGCGCGTCGTCGATAGCCTGGGAATTGCGGCGTTGTATGTCAGCGGCATCCAGAATAGAGATGCTGACGGGAACATCTTCAAGTGATTGATCGCGCTTGCTGGCGGTCACGACGATCTGTTCGGCCTGGACGGGAGCCTGGTCCATGCCGACATTAACAACCGTCTCCTTCCCTTCTTCCACAACCACCCCGGACCGAGTTACCCGTTCATACCCAACGATCGAGAAAATCAACGTGTACGTCCCGGGGAAAACGTCCCGCAATCGATATGCTCCCTGAATATCCGTGGTGGTCCCTCTCGTCGTTCCCCGCAGGAGGACGTTTGCCCCCACGATCGCCTCCGCTTGAGATCCACCCGTGACCCGCCCGGCAATTGATCCGGCTGCCTCGATCGCCTCGGGCACCAGGACCGTCAAAGCGAAAGCGATGAGCCTATGAGGTATCATCGCCATGGCAACGGAGGGAGATTGTGAAAGTCTACCAGAATGTCGACATTCGGAATGACGCGATGGAGGATGACCCTGATCGGCGCGGCGTCGAATTCCCCGGGACCGGTCGAATACACCCCGCCGGGTCTCCAATCATGGAAGATATTGGGGCCAAACTGATACATGACCGCAACGTACTTGTATTCCTTCACCTGAAGATTCGTCCCGCTTTTGTCAGTGAACTCATACACAACACTGTCGACAAGGGCCTGGAAATAATCCCCGGGGAGAGGAGGGTACACTGCAGCCTTTCCGGCGATCAGCATCGGGATGACCGTGGCACTATCCGCCGGGATGTCCTCAAAAGCAACAAGCCGCATCTCCTTGATGTCGGTGGCGGGCGGCCAGTTTTTGAAGCGGATAACGCCAGAAAATCCGGAAGGTTCATTTACAGGCCCCAGTTCCTCATCGCAACTGACGAAGAGAATCGCAAGGCAACAGAGGGCACCGATTGTTTTCTGGGAAGGAGTCATTACCGCGTTTGACAAGTGTGCTTATGATAGCGATAACAACATTTGATGGAAAGAAATGCCCGAGCCAAAGTCAAATCGGGCACCATACCGGTCTTAGTATTGTTTTGGAAAAGGAGACGGGCCTTCTCGGTGAGAGACTTAAACACCTGCTTCGTTCGAGCCCGATACTTCACAGAAGATATCAGCGAGTGTTCTTTCGGCACTGCAAAATCCGGGTCCAAAGAACCCATCTCGCAGATAGCTCCAAGGCGTGCTGTCACCCATGTCTCCCCACCTTTTTGACCTCGAGCGTGAAGTTTGTTATAATACTGCTCGAGCGATCAATGGGTAAACCACCCTTGGGCTCCAATCCGCAACCACGAGCATAGAACAATTTCAAGGAGTGAACCATGGAGGTCAAAGGGCTTCTTCGCAGGGCCGGGGCCATCGCGGAGATCCCCGGAGTCGTGTTGCAGGCTAAAAGAATGTACCACGGGACGACGCTCGGCATCCTGGTCAAACTCTACAAGTCGATCACGAGGCGCTATCTCCCGGAGGAAGCGTTCTATCGTGGACTGCTGAACCCCACGGTTCCCGATTCGGAGTTCGACCGCAACTGCAGCCGCAGCGACATGGCCAAACTGCAACGGTCGAGAAATCCTCTCGCATGGGAATATCTGTTGGCGGACAAGAGCATCTTTTACCGATACTGCGAGCTTGCCGGAATACCGGTCCCATCTTTGTACGCGCTCTGGTCCAAGCATACCCCCGGATGGACATGCAACGGGAGGCTCTTGACCAGGCGCGATCAGTGGGTGACATTCCTCGAGCGCGATTGTCCCCCTGACATTGTCATCAAGCCCAACCGGGGCGTGTACGGCAACGGTATTCAGTTCTTCCAGCGGCATGATGGGCGTCTTCTGGATCCCGCCGGGCGGGCGTTCTCCGCGGGCGAGGTCCTTGACAGCCTCGTATCGGACCGTGAATTTGACGTGTTCGTCATCCAGGCGAGACTGCGGAACCACCCGCTGATGGAGCGCCTCCACGGAACAGATGCTCTGCACACCCTTCGCATAGTCACCGTCCTGCAGGCCGACGGAGGGTGCGTAATCCCGTACGTGAAGTACAAGGTCATTGGCGGTGATGCGTACGTCGATAATTTTCGCCATGGACACCTCGGGAACATTTCCATGGAAATCGATATCGACACTGGGACCTTGCGTGAACCGTACTCGCAACGAGTCGAACCTCCGCGGGTCCACCCGAAGAGCGGCCGGGCCCTTGCCGGCTTCCAGATCCCGTTCTGGGAGGAGACACTGGCCACGGTCAAAGACTGCGCCCGGAAATTCTCGCCGATCGGGACCGTGGGCTGGGACGTGGCGGTGACGCCCACGGGGCCGGTGATAATCGAAGGGAACATCTGGTACGACCCACCCTCGCCATCTGACGTGCGGCCCGTCATATCCGCCATTCACTTGGCGGATGCCTGCTGAGGGCAGGAGTGCCGAGAGATTTTCGAGGCGGAGCAAGTTGACAAGCAAGGCATTTGGCCTTATCTTGTTGCCATGGATGCAGACCGGATCACACGCCACACACGTATCCTCCTACAGATCCCGGTGGTCGTGGCACAGGCCGTAATGCGACACGGCGGACACCTCCCCGCGATCGCCCGCAAGCTTGTGCTCTCGTTGAAGCACCGGTATGAACCGAGGGAAGCCTTTGCCAAAGAGCTTCTGGACCCAACCCTTCCCGACTCGGAATTTTCGAAACACCTGAGCCGGAGCAACATGTCGAGGATCCAACGGCAATGCAACCCTGCAGCATGGGAAGCGTTGCTGGCCGACAAGAGTGTCTTCTATCGATACTGCACTGTGTGCGGCATTCCCATCCCGACGGTGTATGCGACATTTTCAAAGTACTCTCCCGGCGTGACGCAATCCGGGAAGCTCCTGGCAGGCCGGCAGCAATGGGTGTCGTACCTCCTTGAAGAATGCCCGCCGGAGATCGTGTTGAAACCGAACCATGGCTTTTACGGCTTCGGGATCATGTTCCTGGAGCGAACGCACGGGGAGTTTGTCGACAATTACGGGAAGCATTTTCGGGCGGAGGCGGTGTACGACCGGATGATGTCAGATAAGAAGTCCGATATGTTTGTCATCCAGGAACGCATCCGGAACCACCGCGACATTGCCCGGCTCAGCGGCAGCCAGGCGCTGCAAACGATGCGCATGACCACCGTGCTTCAGGCAGATGGATCCGTGACTCTTGCCTGGGCACACCTGAAGCTCGCCGGCGGCGAACACCTTGTGGACAATTACCGCTACGGGGAGCTGAACAACCTGATGGCGGGGGTGGACACGAGAACAGGGGTAGTCCGGCAAATGCTTTTGTCCCACAACAGCAAGATTACCGCACATCCGAAGACCGGCATCCCCATCGTCGGCTTCCAGATCCCGTACTGGAGCGAATCGCGTGCCCTCGTGGAGCGGTCCGCGCGAAAGTTCTCTCCGCTGGGAACGATCGGATGGGACGTCGCTGTCACGCAAAATGGGCCGATGATCATCGAAGGCAATATCTGGTACGATCCGCCGTCGGCCCCGGATATCGCCGATTTCCTTGCCGCATTTCGCACCCTCATTCCGACACCGAAGAAAAACTAAAGCCCTTTTTGGAGCAACCGTGGCCGAAACATCGCTGAAACGGATGGCGGGAATAGCATGGCAACTTCCGGGTGTCTTGCGTCAGGCAATGGCAATCCATCACGGCTCGCTGCTCGGAGTCTCGAAACGGCTCTACGCAACGATGAAGCAGCGCTATACGCCCGACGAGGCACTCGTGGAGGGACTCCTCAACCCGTCTCTCCCCGACGAGGAACTTGACAGGCGTTGTAGCCAGAGCACGATCTCAAGGATTCAGAGGAAGAGAAGCCCCGCCACGTGGAGGCCGCTCATCTCCGACAAAGGGGTTTTCTACCGCTATTGCGAAGCCGCGGGAATCCCGGTCCCACCACTCTTTGCCATTTTCTCGAGAACGACACCAGGTTGGACCTGTAAGGGAAGGCTGCTGGTCCGCCGGGAAGAATGGGTCTCATACTTCACGAAGGAATGCCCGCCGGAATTTGTCATCAAACCGAGTACCGGCCGCCGTGGCGGTGGGATCAGATTCCTCCGTCGGACAGGCACGGAATTTCAAACACCGGATGGCCAGACGTTCTCGGCTGCCGGCCTCTATGATGGCATGGTTGAAAACA
>JAGDMJ010000328.1 GCA_017860555.1 Bacteroidota bacterium | reverse complement strand
GTCCTCATCGGGCGAGATGCCATCCTGGATTGGCGTACGGTTCGGGACGCGGCTGGTCGACTCGCGAACGGCGCAGGTCTCAAAGTCGCCCGCTGTCGCATTCAAGCCCATCGAGCGTATCGGTGGTGAGACGGGTTGGTACGCTTGGAATTGGCTGTGGCGGTTGCGCGGGTATCTTGACATGCTCATGGGAGGTGTCGGTATGCGACGCGGGCGCCCCTCTTCAGAAACCCTGCGCGTTGGAGATACAGTGGACTTCTGGCGCGTCGAATCGTTTGAGCCGAACCGCCATTTACGTCTTGCTGCTGAGATGAAGTTACCTGGACGGGCGTGGCTGCAATTCGATGTCGTGGGCGACAGCTCTTCGTCAACGATTCGACAGACGGCAATTTTTGATCCGGTAGGACTGTTTGGACTGACTTATTGGTATGCTCTCTATCCGTTTCATCTCTTGGTGTTTCGTGGCATGCTGCGGCGAATCGTAGATGCAGCCCTGTGTGAAGACACGAGTGATCTGGATGGACGGAAGGGAACATGATTTTTTGCAGCGTGTAGCAGTCGGCGGTGCTGCACAGAGCAATCGGCAAAGCTGCGGTCGCACACTGAATCCGTTCGATATCGGCAGCCCGCAATGGCGGTTTGCCTACACCTTCGCTGCCATTGGTTTGCTGATCGGCAATCGATGAAGACATACACACAAAGAAGAGGGGCTTCATGATTCACAACAACACTGTCACTCGCAAAGCCAGAATTATGTCTGTGATTGCTCTGATGATCATCGGCACGGGTAACACACATGGTCAGATGAAGCACCATAGTGAGGACACACTCGGTGTTGTTAACTTTCCTGTCTCTTGCCTTCCGGCAAGTCAGACTGAATTCAACCGAGCGATGACGCTCCTCCATCACATGACCTATCCGCAGGCGAGAGAAATGTTTCACCACATAACGGAACATGATTCCGGCTGTGCGATGGCGTATTGGGGAATCGCAATGACGTTGTTTCAGCCGGTCTGGCCGACGCGGCCCAGTCCCGCCGATCTTCAACACGGATGGGAGGTCGTGCAGAAAGCAAAGTCTCTGAACCCGCTGACGCGACGTGAGCAACTCCTGATTGCTGCGCTGGAAGAGTTTTTCCGCGAGCCGGAATCAAGTGATTACTGGAAACGCATTCATGCGTGGGCACAGGGTATCGAGGCATGCTATGCGGTTTTCCCTAAAGATCATGAAGTTGCTGCACTGTATGCACTGGCGCTGGTCGCCACAGTTCCGCCTGATCACATTTCCTCCTCTAATAATGCTCGTGCTGCCGACATCTTGCTGCGCATCTTGAAGGAGAACGCCCGCCATCCGGGCGCGATGCATTATCTGATCCATGCGAATGACACCCCAGGCCGGGAACATGAATCGCTTGAGGTCCTTCGCGAATACGAAGCGATTGCTCCGCATAACCCCCACGCGCTTCACATGCCTACGCATATCTACACACGACTCGGCAACTGGCAGGAGGTGATACGCGGGAATATCAAAGCGGCAAACGCCGCACTCGCTTTTCCGGCGGGAGATCATGGGCAGTACGTTTGGGATGAGTTCCCGCACGCAATTGAATATCTGATTTATGCGTACCTCCAAATGGCTGCGGACGATTCGGCTGCCGCACAATTGAAGCGTCTCCAGGAAACTGAGTGGCTTGAGCCGTCGTTCAAAACCGCGTTCCATCTCTCATCTACGAAAGCACGATACATGCTTGAGCGGCAGGCCTGGACGGAAGCAGCATCAATCGTACCGCGCGAACCCAGCACAGTGAACTGGGACCGTTTCCCCTGGCCGGAAGCAATAAGTTGGTTTGCACATGGTCTCGGCTCCGTTCACGTCGGCAATGCCCCCGAGGCGCAAAGGTCACGAGACCGACTCGCAGAGCTAGAAGATGTCGCTGCGAAAGCAAAAGAAGAGCTCTTCGTGCGCAATACTCGAATTCTGCGGCTTGAGCTTACGGCATGGCTTGTTTACAAGCAGGGGATGAAAGACTCGAGTGTAACATTGATGACGCAAGCTGCTCAACTGGAGGCTTCAACGCCGAAGCATGCCGTCACGCCGGGCCCAACGTTGCCGGGATACGAGCTTCTCGGTGATCTCCTTCTCGAACAAGGCAGGCAATCGGAGGCTTTCAATGAGTACACGCGTTCCCTGGAACTCTATCCGGGCCGGTTCAATTCGCTGCTCGGTGCAGCCCGCTCCGCCCGGGCTCTCGACAGTCTACAAACGGCCATGAAATTCTATCGTCAGCTCGTGGATGGGACGAGCGCCGAATCGACACGTGAGGTGCTCCAAGAAGCACGCAAGTTTTTGTCAAATTAACTTGGCGGTGAGTCAGTAAAACCAGACAACAGGCTATTTGACTTTGCACTGCAAACCAACGGCAGCTAAGAGGCGGCCACACGTTAGGCGCAAGTGCCGCCCGCACGTTGTTTTCCAAAAACGATAAGATCACAGAAAGCCCGACCGTGCTCCCGGTACCCATGAGTTCTGGATTCGATTTCGCCTCAAAGGGCCGTACTCTCCTGTTCGTGTTTCTCGGTGTTGCCGTCCTTCTGCTAAAGCCGCGGTATTCAGGACCACTGGATGAGGTCGTTCATGCCTATGCAGGCAACTTCTCAGTCTCATTTGCACTCTATTTCCTCTTCACAAATCTAGTGTTGCCACAGAAGGCTAAGGGTGCTCTTGCTGCAACCTGCGCACTTTTAGTTGTGGAGCTCTTTGAGGCGTTCGATGGATTTGGCGTAATGTCGAACACGTACGATCCCATCGACTTTCTGGTGAACGGTGTTGGCATAGCCATGGCTTTTCTTCTAGACACCACGCTGTCCGGGAGGCGTGCTCGTAGAGCGAAGAGTAAAGCACCGTATCCCAACGCGCGGTGAGACTGTTCTGGGTCTGGTATGCAAATGAATGCACGCGAAGATCGCGATCGCGAACAATCCCGCTATCGAGAGGGACCAAACCTACTCGAACAGGCAGTGATCGGTCTGCGGGTTGCCGAGTTGGGTGCCACACCGTCCGGAGGCGGCTGGTCCATTGGCCACAGAGAACACACTTCATCTCACCAACACCCCACATAGGAGGTCCCATGAAGCGAGTCACTGGTATTGGCGGCATCTTCTTCAAGGCCAAAGACGCTCCGGCGCTCCAAGCTTGGTATAAGCGGCACTTAGGAATTGATGTCCAAGTCTGGGGCGGAGCTGCCTTCGATTGGACCGACGCCGAGGGCAAGCCAGTTGCAGGCACAACTGCCTGGTTAATCGATCCGCAAGAAAGTGATCACTATGCTCCCAGTACCGCATCGTTCATGGTCAACTACAGAGTAGAAGACCTTCACGGATTGGTCAAAGTCTTGCGAGAAGAAGGCTGCAACGTGCTCGAAAAGATCGATGAATCCGAGTATGGAAAGTTTGCCTGGGTCGTCGATCCGGAAGGAAACAAGGTAGAACTCTGGCAACCGCCTGCCGGCCAATGAGCGGGGTTTCCGGTTGAGAGTTCGCAAAACCACCACGTTGCTATAGCAAATGTCGAGGTCCAGCAATGAACTCAAGAGACCCAAAACTTGTTGCGCTCCTATTCAATGAGTGCATCAATAATCAGGATCTAGACGGACTCGGTCTCCTGATGACCGATGATCATACCTTCATCGATCGAGAAGGAAAGGTCGGTCGACCCAAAGAGACAATGATTCAAGGCTGGAATCGGTTTTTCCAAATGTTCCCAAAGTACAGGAACACCTTCAATCGCATTCAGTCCAAGGACAATCGCGTCGCCATTCTTGGGTTTGCTTACTGGTCGGAAGAGCAACCATACGATCCCGTAATCTGGACTGGGACCATCGTCAATGATCTGATTCAAGAGTGGCGTGTTTACGCCGATACGGAAGCGAACAGGGGACAATTCGATCTCCTGTGAACGTCGGCGGGCGGCCACGACAGCCTGACAATCGGCAACACGGCACTCGCATGCTGGATGGGCGGTGTTGAAACAAAGTTTTGGCTAAATGTGAGGTGCCTGGTACGAGTCATTTGACAGAGGAAATCAAGTTCATGTGGAAACCGGGCGCCCGCCGTCGCGTGGTGCCGCCAGCCGTTTGGCGAAACACCCAAAGCCAGAAGGCTTTGTCGATATCAAACAACTAACGTACACTTGCACTATCCCGAACAGGAGGAATCCGTATGCACCCAGACAGGAAAACGTCTCTGATATTTGGACTGTTCTTTGCGGGCACTTTTGTATTCTCGATCCCGGCGCTTTTCTTCTACGATCCTGTGCTCCACGACGTCGGCTATATCCTCGGCGGAGGGTTCGACACGCGCATCTCCACAGGCGCACTCTTCGAGATCCTGCTCGCCATCTGCAACATTGCGACTGCGATCGTCCTCTTTCCTATCGTCAAGCGGGTCAAGGAAGCCGTTGCGCTCGGCTACGTCGCGTCGCGCATCGTGGAGTCGGTGATCATTCTT
>JAGDMJ010000327.1 GCA_017860555.1 Bacteroidota bacterium | reverse complement strand
CCAGCGTGTAGAAATGGAAAGCCGTCCACATCCTACGAGCACCAAAGACTATCTTGCCAGAATCAGGTATGCCGGGAAAATCGAACCGACGCTCGGGGTGCTTGCGGCACTCCAGGAGGCACACCTGCTCGCCGTTCCGTTCGAGAATCTGGACATCCATGCAGGAACGCCAATACTGATTGATCTACCTTCTTTATATAGGAAAATCGTGGCTACGAAGCGGGGAGGATTCTGCTATGAATTGAATGGGCTGTTCCACTGGTTGCTGGTGGAACTTGGATTCAACAACAAGCTCCTCTCAGGCAGAGTCTATGACCGGTCTACCGGAGAATACGGTCCCGAGTTCGATCACATGTTGAGTTTGACGGAAATCGACGGTCAGAGATGGCTCGTCGATGTGGGATTCGGTGATTTTGCGACGCGCCCGCTGGAATTCGTAGTGGATCAGCCCTTAATGGATCCAAACGGTGAGTTTCTCATCGAACGTCGTGATGAGGAATCCTATAGAGTGTCCCGATTTTTGCTCCAGGACAACCGCTATGTTCCCGAATATTGCTTCTCCCTGAAGGAGAGATGCCTCGAAGATTTCGCGGGGATGTGTCTGTATCACCAGACCTCCCCCAAATCGCACTTCACCCGGAAAACGATCTGCTCAATCGCTACACACGACGGCAGAATCACCCTTAGTGACAACAGGCTCATTGTTACGGAGCATCGAACAAGGAGCGAAACCGTGGTCAGCGAATGGCTAGAATACAGCGCAGCCCTTGCCCGGTACTTCGGTATCATATGGACGGATTCTCCTCTCCGTTTCCCGGCCTTGAGTTCCCGCTTCTAGCGTCTCGCGAGGCCGACCAACATTACACGGCTTCAATCGTCGAGGGCGGTTTGTTCGCTATGTTGTAGGTGACGCTGACGACACCGGGCACGGCCTGGATGATCTCATCCGCAAGCTGCTCAAGGAGCCCGAACGGAAGCCTGGTGGGCGCAGCCTCTCGCGCATCAACGCTATCCCAGCAGCGCACTTCGATCTGCCGGCCGAAATCCCGACGCCCGTCGCGAATTCCGGTCACTCTATCTTCGTGGAGGATGGCGAGATATTGAAAGGCCCCATGACCCGAGAGCAAACGCTCAACCACCTGGGTAGCTTTCCGGACCATCTCGATCCGTTCCGGCGTCGCTTCGCCAATCACGCGGGCGGAAAGCGCGGGCCCCGGAAACGGAATGCGCTGGAAGAGATCCTTGGGTAGCCCGAGCGCCTGCCCGAGCTTTCTCACGCCATCCTTGCGCAGTTGCACGAGCGGTTCCAGGATATGGTACCCGAACGCCTCTTGCGGCGAAATTCCCAACTGCGCAAAAACATTGTGCTGCCGCTTGATCCCTGCAACGGTCTCGTCCACATCGGTCAGAATCGTCCCCTGGAGCAGATATTTCGCCCCCCGCTCCCTGATCAGGCGTCCGAATACATCACGGTAAAAGGTCTGTGTGATAGCCTCGCGCTTGGCCTCCGGGTCGCTCACCCCTTTCAGCGCGGCAAAGAACTCTTCACGCGCGTCCACAACTTCTACCGGAACGCCGAGGACCCGGAAAAAGCTCGTCACTTGCTCGGCTTCTCCCGCACGCATCAGCCCGTTCTGGATAAAAACCGTCGTCAGTCGCTCGCCTAACGCCAAATGTCCCAGCATCGTCACCGTAGACGAATCGACACCACCGGAAAGGGCGTTGATGGCACGCCCGCCCCCAACACTACACCTGATCTCTTCAACCTTCTCCTCGATAAACTTTTCCGGACGGAGTTCCAGCGCTGTGATCTCCCTGATCATGAAGTGTCTCCTTTCTAATGGGTTTTCCGCTCCGTTGCCGCTAATCATTCTGGTGTACCCTGATCCCCGATCCCTGTTCCCTGACAAACTTCACCGTCTCCACTGCATGGTGCTGCAAGGTCAACGGCACCGGACCGCGACCCGACCCGGCCATTTCAACCGGCTTTCCTCCCTCCTCGATCATGTTGGTCCTTTGCATTGCGATCGGAGCAAAGGGAAGCGACAGGGACGCCGCGCCGTTCGTTCCATCTGCTTCGTAGAGCCGCACGACGACGTTATCATCGTCTTCGCACTTCTTCATCGTGCTGAGTACGACTTGCTGTGATCCGGTTTCAAAGAAGCTGCGCGACTCCGGAAGTGTCCCCGATGGTTGTTTGGGCGGATCGAAAACCGCCGAGAGGGGTGCATTCGCCGAGGCGCCGAATTGTCTCCCTTCACCGGGTCGATGGGACGCCAACACGAAGCGGTAATGATGGTCCCCCTTCTGCAGATACCATGGACCCTCTCCATGGCAGCTTCGCCGGGATGCCAGAAGCACCGGCTGAAGCATTGGCCCGGGACTCGGGTTTGACGTGGGATCAAGGTAGTCCCAAACAGCAACGCTTGATCCAAGGGTGAGGCCGAAGGAGGAGTCGTTGACTCCGATCCAGTTCATGATCGACCGCGGCCGAACGAGGGCGACCTCCTGGGTGTATCGTTCCCCGGCAGCGCCTTTCATTTCATCCTTGCCAACGTCGAGGGTGCCGAAAGGCACCTCGTACATGACTTTCCCTTGCTTCATGTTCACCGGGAATGCCAACCGGAATTCTCGGTACCTGGTGCCGTCCCATTGCAGAAGCGATGTCTCGAACTCCACCTGTTTCAGGGCGGCATAGAGCAACACTCTAGACACCACTCGTGCGTGCGCGGTCGTGTGCTGAGATTCGATCACCTGCCTTACCGGCCCCGATTCCACAAGCGTCCACGCTCCCGGAGCATCCGCCACACGTTCGAACCCTTCCATGCTCGGCTGCTGTGGTTCGGCCCATTCTCCTGCATCCTCGCCGATTGACTGCATCGTAAAGAGTTCGCCGCCGAGGAACTTGTCGGTCCGGAAGAGGTCCTTGCGCAATCCCTTGTCGTAGATCTGCGTGATGCCTCCACGCCCGACGGTCACTGCGTAGAACCGATTCTCCAGAGTTGCCGGAGCGGTACGCGAGATCGAGGCCGGCATGGCGGCTTTGCCGTCCGGAAGAACGAAGAACGTTGCGTATCCTACAGCTGGTATCATCTCGGCGACAAAGACGACCTCCGCGCTCCGAATGCTCCCATCTGGATGGTTTTCACGCCGCACGATCTGGATCGGAAGCGCTTTCCCTGCCGTGGTCCGGATTGCGAATCCCTTTGGGAACTTCCCCTGAGGAAAGGTGATGGTCGTCTGAACCGGTCCTGTCCGTTGCCAGGATAGAGCGTTGAACACGACCAAGGGTGTACCCTTTTGGGCCGGCGCTTTCACGCGGCTGGCGATCGATTTGATGGACTGTTCACGGATCTCCCTCCCGATATTACGGGCGGTCTCGAATTTGCGGAGGAAGAGGCTGTCGGTGATCTCCCCGTTCTTTCCGCCCCAGCCATGGTCGGGATAGATAAGTGCCTCCCATGCCTCCGTCAACCGTGCCTGAGGATACGAGGAAAAAGATCCTGCAAGCAGCGCATCGACCGTCGCAAAAGTCTCGCCGGCGGGCAGAAGAGCATCGGCCTCACGTTTGGCAGAGATCGCCCAGTGATGCGTTGGCCCATGTATATAGAGCCAGATATTCGGGCGCTCGCCATTGACCGCCGGCAGCTGCAGGTGCTCCCGGGTCGTTTCCGCCATGTATTGCTCAGCAGTGGCGTAACGCAGCGTCGGGAGAGCGAGAGGCTGCACACTCCCATCAGCCTTTTCGATGGAGCGGAGCGAATTCCAGGGTGCCATCATGTTCCTGTAGCTCATCGGGGCGCTCATGTCGCTCATCGAAAAGACGGGAATTCCGGTACTTCCTGGCAACACTTTGGTGCGCCATTCCACGGCGGAAGAGGCAAGGAACGAGCCGGCCTCGTAGAACGGCTTGCCAAGCGTCCGCTCCTGGAAAAGACCATAGTGCCCTGGGCTGAAGGTGCGCACGGAAGAGCCGTCCGGACTTTTCCAGTCAAAGACCCCCTTCGCATGGCGACTGATGATCAGGTAGTCCACGCCACCTTTCTTCATGACCTGCGCCGATTGCATTGTCCGCCCGGGGACATCGGGATTCCAGGCAAGACGGGTGTCGCACCCGGGGAAGTTCTTCCTGAACCATTTGCGACCTGCGTAGAGCTGGCGAACGAGCGCTTCGCTCGAGAGCATGTCCTCGTACGGCATATTGTATGTGGCGCCCACCCCCAGCCGTCCCTCACGGAAAAACCTGGCAAGCTGTTCCTTCCTTTCAGGATGTCGCGTAATGTACTCCCGGAGTTCGAGCACGTCTTCGAGGTCATAGCAGAAATCCGATTCTTTTTCCAGAAGATCAAGCGCCGGAGTGATGACCTTGACGTCCCGGTCGATCTCGCACTGCTGTGGCGAATCCATCCACGCAATATCCTGATGCGACGAGCTCACCAGATACAGGGCCCCTGCTCCCTGGCTACTCTGCGTCAACTCAATCAGTGAGTGGCCAAGGGCGGGCGT
>JAGDMJ010000326.1 GCA_017860555.1 Bacteroidota bacterium | reverse complement strand
ATGCGGGCATGGGCAGGATTCCAGCAGATTGCCGTCGAGTACGACAGGGGCGCACGCTTTGCGGGCGAACCGCAGATGAGTCTCGGACGCTTGATCCGCCTTGCGTTGGACGGCATTTTCTCGTTCTCCGATATTCCGCTCCGGATGGCAATTTACCTGGGACTGGCTTCCGCATGCGTCTCCTTCGCCGGCGGGCTCTTTGTCCTGTATGCCAAACTGTTCACCGACAAGGCGATCATGGGCTGGGCATCGACAATCATTTCCATCACATTTGTAGGGGGAATGATCCTGCTGACCCTGGGCGTCATCGGCGAATACATCAGCCGCATTTATGAGGAAGTGAAGCGACGGCCGCTGTATGTAATACGGGACAAGGTCGGCTTTTGAACGAAGCACCTTCGGAACTGATGAGGGGTTGATAGGCGCCGAAAGCATGGAAGAGCAGGTCTACCCACATTTATACAGGATCGAAAAAGAGCACTGGTGGTACGCGACCCGGCTGGGGATCCTGATGCATTTCCTGGAAAAGCACATGGATCTCTCCCGCCGCATCCGCTCGCTGGATGTCGGCTGCGGCACCGGGGCGGCCATGGAAATGTTCTCCCGGCGCTTCGAGGCGTACGGACTGGATCCATCGCCGCACGCAATCGAATTCTGCCGGCAGCGAGGACTCACGAACCTTTTCCTTGGTGATCTTGCCGGGTATCCCGCGGGGGAACGGTTCGACCTCGTGACGTTTCTGGATGTCCTTGAACATGTTGAAGATGACCGGGGCGCGCTGCTTGCCGCACACAAGCTGTTGGGCGATGGGGGAAAGCTTCTGATCACGGTCCCGGCCTTTCCTTCGCTCTGGAGCCCGCTGGACGTGATGCTGCATCACAAGCGCCGCTACACTCCCGGGCAGCTCAGGGAAGTTGTGACATCTGCGGGCTTTTTAATCCGGCATTTGACATATTTCAATACGCTGCTCTTCCCTGTCGCGCTAGTGCGGAGAGTGGCGTCCAGGGCAACGCACACGGAAACCATGGGCGACCTGGAGATTCCCGGGAGGGCCCTCAACACCATTCTCAGGAAGATCTTCGAATTGGAAAAACCACTTATCCCGAAGGTCTCGTTTCCCTTCGGTCTCTCGCTGCTCTGTTGGGCGGAGAAAACATCGGAAAGCCCCACTGGAAGGAGCCCGTCATGAAGGTGGTTATTCTGTGCGGTGGACAGGGGATCCGGCTGAGAGAGATCACCGAACAGCTTCCAAAGCCCATGTCCCCGATCGGCGACCGTCCGCTGATCTGGCATATTATGAAGATCTACGCGCATCATGGCTTCAAGGATTTCATTCTCTGCCTCGGGTACAAAGGGTGGAAGATCAAGGAATTTTTCCTGAACTACCGGGGCATGACCGCTGATTGCACCGTGGACCTGGCGGATGGTGGACTGGTTTTCCACAATGAGCCGGAGGGGATGGACTGGAAAGTCACCCTTGCCGAAACCGGCGACGATGTGATGACCGGAGCGCGCCTCGTTCGTGTACGGAAGTACCTGCAGGATGAAGAGGCTTTTTGCGTCACGTACGGCGATGGACTGGCCGATATCAATATCCCGGAAGTTATTGATTTTCACCGGGCACAGAAGACGGTCGGCACGATTACCGGAGTCCAGCCGATCAGCCGCTACGGCCAGGTGTACATCGTGAACGATCTTGCGCTGGGCTTCTACGAGAAATCGGACAGTGATACTGCATGGATCAACGGCGGCTTCATGGTCTTCGATGGCAAGCGCATCTGGCAGTATCTGGAGGACAGGAACGATTGCGTTCTGGAAACCGACGCTCTGCCGGCCATGGTACGCGAGCGGCAGCTGTCTGTCTTCAAGCACTACGGATTCTGGATCGGCATGGATACCGTGCATGAATACACCACGCTGAACGACCTCTGGAAACAGGGACGGGCTCCCTGGAAGGTGTGGGAGTGAAGATCATCATCGTCAGCACGGCGTATCCGCTCCGGGGCGGGATTGCGCACTACAACGCGCTTCTGAGCGAAGCCCTGGGCAGACGCCACGAGGTAGACACCGTAACATTCAAGCGGCAGTATCCGTCGATCCTCTTTCCCGGCAAGTCGCAGGAGGAAAGCGGGGAAAACATTCATGCCACCCCGGCGCCTCAGCTTGTGGACTCAGTCAACCCCTTCAACTGGATCGCCGTCGGAAGAGCCTTGCGCCGGCGGAAGTCCGACCTGTTGATCTTCAAGTACTGGCTTCCCTTCTTCGGGCCCTGTTTTGGAACGATCGCGCGGGTCGCAAAGCGCGGCACCGGAACGAAGGTGCTGTACATTTGCGACAACGTTGTTCCTCACGAGCATCGTCCGTTTGATGCCTCGTTTACCCGCTACGCCTTCCGCCCGGCGGACCACTTCATCGTCCAATCGCGGACGGTCGAACGCCAGTTGAAGGAGTTCTGGCCCGGAGCATCCTACCGCCTGGCGCCGCATCCCGTGTACAATATATTCGGCGATCCGATGGACAAGCAGGAGGCGCGCAGGATGCTCGGCATACGCAGTTCGCGGGTGTTGCTCTTCTTTGGCTACGTGCGGGCATACAAAGGACTCCATGTGCTCCTCCGGGCGCTTGCCGCTCTTCCTCGCGAGATGGGCCTCCAGCTCCTGGTGGTAGGCGAGTTCTACGATGACGAGCAAAAATACCGTACGCTGATCCGCGAGCTCGGTTTGGAAGACCGTGTCATGATCCATTCGGATTATGTCCCCAATGAGTCGGTCGGACGTTACTTTTCCGCCGCTGATGCCGTCGTGCTGCCGTACGTTTCTGCAACCCAGAGCGGTATCGCGCAGATCGCCTACAATTTCGACCGGCCTGTGATCGCCACGGATGTGGGAGGACTGGCGGAGGTGATCATCGATGGGGAAACCGGCTACATTGTTCCACCCGAGGACGCCTCCCGGCTTGCCGCCGCGATCACGAAGTACTACGACGAAGGTCGCGAGGCGGAGTTTGCGGCACGGGTGCGACAGGAAAAGGGAAAGTACTCCTGGGACAACATGGTCGCCAGCATTGAGGATCTCGTGCAGAGCGAACCGACCTCACAACGGATGGCCTCGCAATGAAGCCGCAACCCCGCGTGGCGGTCATTCTGGTCAACTGGAATGGACGAGACATCACGCTCGAGTGCCTGCATTCCCTTTCTGCTTCCTCCTATCCTCATGCCAACCTGATCGTTGTGGACAATGCGTCGTCGGACGGTTCGACGGAGGCCATCCGCTCCCGCTATCCGGATGTGACGCTGCTGTCGATGCCGGAAAACCTTCGCTTTGCCGGTGGAAACAACGCCGGAATGCGGGAAGCACTTGCGCGCGGCGCCGACATGGTGCTGCTCCTTAACAATGATACAGTCGTGGATGCCGAGTGTCTGACCCATCTGGTTGCACGCATGCAGGCGGACCCCGCGTACGGCATGGTTGCGCCGAAGATCCTGTACTTTGACCAGCCCGACAGGATCTGGTTTGCCGGCGGCGAGATCTCGATGTGGACGGGAACCATGAGGCATATCGGGATCCGGGAGGTGGACCTGGGACAGCATGATATGGTCCGGGAGATCGGCTACGCTTCCGGCTGCTGCATCCTGGTGCGCGCGGACGTGATTCGCAAGATCGGAATGCTTGATGAGTCGTATCATATGTACACGGAGGATGCAGACTGGTCCATGCGCGTGCGGCGGGCTGGATATGCGATCGTCTATGAACCTGCGGCGAAGGTCTGGCACAAACTTTCGGTGACCGCTGGAGGACATCTCTCATGGTACAAGTTGAAGAACAAGTTCATCAGCAACATGCGCTTCTTCTGGCGCTACGGCTCGTGGACGCAACGGCTGGTCTTCCCATGGCTGAGCGTGATGGTGAATATTCTGGCGGCGGTGCGGTATCTGTTCACTAGGCGGGCGGTTCAGTAACCCGAGGATCAAGAATCTAGCACGATTGACCTATGGAGTTTGGTAAGCACCTGGGGAAGGGCATCTGGGGCCTGGCGGACAAGGCCCTGCCGGTGGTCTACGGGCTCGGCTACGTCGTGCTGGTCATCCGGGTGTTGCCGGCCGAGGAGTTCGGCAACTTCGTCCTGATCCAGGAGATCTTTCTCGTCATCAGCGGCCTCGCCGCGGCGTTTGCCTTGCAACCGCTTCTGAAATTCGCCGCTGAAGGAGGGGACGACGTGAAAGAAGTCGTCAGCGCCGCCCTGCTGCTGAATATTGCCTTCGTCGCCGTCGCGTCACTTCTCTGCGTCGCCGGGAAAGATCTTACGGGAGATCTCTTGAATTCTCCCACGCTGCCGCCGCTGATGTTGTATGTGCCGGCCATGCTCGCAGCGTCATTCCTTCGCAATTTCACGCTCACGCTGCTGCAGGCCAGATACCAGTTCCGCGAAGTGTTCTGGATCGATGCGGTCCACTTCCTCGGCGCGCCGCTCGGCATCTGGATCGTATCGCGCATGCACCTGTTCAACTCGGCC
>JAGDMJ010000325.1 GCA_017860555.1 Bacteroidota bacterium | reverse complement strand
CTGTCGCACGTCTCTCTTTGCGTCTCGCGGTTCTCACGATTCTGTTTGCACCCACCGCGTTCGCCTGGATTTATCCTGAACACCGGGACATCACATTTCTGGCAATCCTGAAGCTTGATTCCGAGCGGCGAGCAGTTCTCGATAAGCTCTGGGTGGACGCACGACTCGGGTACGAATCAAGGCTATCTGCCGCCGCGGCGGACAGCTCGCTAGGAGAAGAAACCACCACGATTGACTATGCTTCATGGCCCGCCATCGCCGGCGATCATTCCGTCTCCGGCACAAATCTTCTGCACAACGTGCTGGAAACGGAATGGATCCTCGGCGTGGCCGATATCTGTGCAAGATTGAAGAACCGAACGGCAGCATCGGAAAGCCGCTCCGAACGCATGAACCACCTCCGCGATTCGGACATCCAGCTGCAGCGGGTCGATCCGGAATACGCCACGCGTGCGGGAAAGAACAATGTTCATTTTCTGCTGGCGCGAACGGCGACGGACATTGACACGCGGAAATACATCCGCTCTAGCGTCCAGGCTGGCAGCGAGCTGAATGCCATGGGCTGTTACGCGTGGTACCACTACAGCGCCCTCCTGAAGGCTGCCCGGCTTTCACGTGAGCAGCTGAGTCCGGCTGACCGGGCAGCCCTTGCCCGCGCCGCGCTCGCCGATGAAGCCTTCTCGCTCCACTTCCTGGAGGACTCCTTCGCAGCCGGTCATATCACCGGAACCTGGGGAGACGCATCGTTGCGGAAAGGGACTCACGACTACTACAATGAAAACGGATTTGAGACCCGCTCGTGGAACGGCAAAGCCATGGTCCTTGCAGGCGACGCCTGGATGCGGGAGGAAGATGCAGAGCGAGCATCCCGTGTCATGAGCGTGAGCCTGGCGCAATTCCTTGATGCCATCAGCGGTTCGGGCATCGGTGCCCGCCTTCGATCCACGGAGACCCCCACTCTGGAGGCCGACACCTTCAACGTGGGGCGTAACACCGTTCACCTCAAGCGGGAATTCGATACTGCGGCTGTTGCCCTTTTCGCCGAGACCTTGCTCGATACTCCGATCCCGGCCCTTGGCTCCGGCATGGGCGAGCTCCCCCGCTTCCGTGCAGAGCTCGGTCCTTTCATTGGCTTTGCGCCGGCGGCGTTCGTGGGGGGAACCAGTGGCGGATTCGGGGCGGAGCAAACCGAAGTCGGTACCATGGGAGGCCTCAGCCTCGCGTTTCGTGTAGGGCTCGGCATCGAAGGAGTCATCAACGAAGCCGGCGATGGCCTGGTGTTCCTTGACGTCGGAATCCGGGAGGATGCGCCTTCTGCCAGGAAGCTCGATGAATCGCAAGCGGTCGTCAAATTCGGAGCGTTCGGTGCTCAGATCCCGGCCCGTGCGGCATATACGGTGCGGCTCCGCCTTCCGTTCTGGCTTATCCCCGGCGACCTGCTAGTCGCCGCTCCGACCGTCGGCCTCATATCGACACCGACGTTCATGCAGATGGCCGTGGCTGCGGGGAGCGGAGGATTGATCCCCTGGCAGAGCGGCATCGCGACATCGATCGGTCGGTTCCAATTCATGGTGGGCCGAGAAATTGGGGTGTCATTCTTCGGGTATGGAGACGAGGAAGACCGGATGATCATCCCGGTCAGCGGGACCACGCCTGTGAACACCCCAGTCGTTGCAGTACGATCCATCCAGCTTGAATTCCCGCTGGTAGAGTATCGGCCGTTTCGGACCTTTTCGATGAACCAGAGCTCGAGCATGGTCGTGCAACTCTTCGGCGGAGTGGACATCCCAACAAAGGTCTCGGTCGTTGCACCTGTGGGGGCTCCCGAGCCTTCCATGCGCAACAACTGGTTTGCCGGGTTGCGGGTCTCGTTCGATTGGCGCTATTATCTTGGCTCGGGACAGGGGGGGCATAGATAGAAATTGACCAGCTCCTGCTTGATTTTCCTGGTTGAACGTTTATCTTGCTAGTTGTTGGGAGTTAGTTGCTGGTTGTTGGTTGTTCTTGGTGCTATTGGACGGTCGGGACAATATAAAGTCCAAAGACGGTATTTCGACCATGTGAGTTCAATTTTCGGTTGCGCAATCCAGGGAGGTTTCTGGTAACCCTTTTATATTCAATGACTTGTGGCGGAACTCGGCCCCGCCTGAGAATTGGTACGCAAAATGCATAGGTACTGTGCATATCCCGCGTTGTGCGGGCCCTCGCCGTTGCTTCTGGGGCCAGCATAGGCACTGAACCGTCACGACCCAACGACGAATCCTTAAGTTAATTCACGTTCAACACTTTTCGCTAGGAGAAAACATATGAAGACTTGGGCAGCAGTTTTTGCAATTTGTGGAGTCATGTTCCTCGGGGGATGCTCCAGTGTGTCAGTCACAACGGACCATGACCCCGAGGCCAATTTTGCGGCAATGAAGACGTTTCAGTGGTTGACGAATCAAAAGGATGCACTCAGCGCGAATGCCCAGACGAACATGTTTCAGAACCAGCTCATAGAAAAACGGTTCATGAACGCGGTCGTTGAGCAGCTCAAGGCGAAGGGTGTCACGCAGGTGGAGGAGAACCCGGACTTCTTCGTCATGTACTTTGCCGGGACGCAGGACAAGGTCAACGTCACGAATTATGGTTACGGCTATGGCCGCGGCTGGTACGGTGGAGGTGGGGTGGATGTGCACCAGTACACCGAGGGGACTATTGTGCTGGACTTCATTGAGGCGAAGAACAAAGAGCTCGTATGGCGAGGCACCGCTTCCGGGGCGCTGTCGAGCAAGCCGACTCTTGAAGAAGCTCAGGAGAAGTTGAGTAACATCGTCGCCAAGATGCTCGCCGAGTATCCGCCACAGGCCAAAAAATAAGCACAGCTTAACGCAACGTAAATTCAATCAATCACAATCAACCGGAGAGAGAAGTCGATGAAATCCATTATCACCCTTGTCCTTTTGTCCTTTGCAGCCACAGCCTTTGCGCAGACCAGCACGCTTGAGTTGATGCGCAAAGACCTGAAGACCGAGAAAGTGGCGATCCTTACAGCGTCCATTCCACTATCGGAGAAGCAGGCCGAGCAATTCTGGCCGATCTACCGGGAATACGACAACGAGCTGAGCAAACTTGGCGACAAGCGACTGGCGGTTTTGAAGAAGTTTGCGGCCAATTACGATACGGTCAATGATAAGATGGCCGAAGAGCTTGTCGAAGAGTCACTCAGCATTGCAAATGGCAAGAACGATCTGCTCGAGAAATACTACAAGAAGGTTGCGAAGGTTGTGGGCACAGTCACGGCTGCCCGATTCCTTCAGGTGGAGAACCAGATGTTGACGCTTATCGATGCACAGATCGTAAGTCAAGTACCGCTGATTAAGGCCCCCAAGGAAGTCAAGGCGGAACCCGCAGAGAAGAAATGACGTCTTCACCGGAACGAGGCCGTCGCGCCCGTGTGGCTGGCGGCCTCTTCCTGAGTATGAACAATTGGAGAACAACATGAAACGATTCGCAGTAGTTGTCGTGGTTTGTCTTGTTGTTGTACCCTTCCTGGCATTCGCTCAGAACGAACCGGGGTACGACAAAATGTCTCTTGGCGCGAATTTCGAGCTGTCGGTGCCGGTAGGTGATTTCAGTAACGTTGCCGACCTGGGCTACGGCGGGAATGTCAAATATCAATACGGAGCAGATACTCGTTCCGTCTTCACGGCCACGGCGGGATATATTGTCTGGGGAGAGAAGGATTTAGCCAATGGCACGGCGGTCGTGGGTGGCGAGTCGATCCAATGGAAGGCCTTCAATATGTTCGTTGGCGGGAAATACTATCTTGCTCCGGGCTTCTTCGGCAGTCTTGAGGGAGGGGCCTATTTCCTCAGCAGTTCGTACGAGGGCACTCAAGTCGGCATCGAAGCGACTGCCACGTATTTCATGCTTCCTATAGGCATAGGATACCAGAGGTCCGGATTCGAAATAGGGGCCCGGTATATGCTTTTCCACCCGGATTTCAATTCGGTTTCGATCACGCTGGGATACAACTTCGCCCTTTGACGGAAACTGCGCACCGAAGGTGATAACAGGTCTGGCCCCCATGAGGCCAGACATCCCAGAGGCCAGGCCTCTATGAGGCCTGGCCTCAATGAGGGGGCTCAGTGAGGCTTACTCTCTGTGCTGCCTCCTGGGCAAGATCACCGCGACATGCCCCTGGGATCTCCCCACAACGGGCTTGATTTTTCACGCGCCATTGCGTATTTTATGGCGAATATAGCCCTAGATTCCATCCGTTCGACAACTGTTCCTTTCGGCAACCACTTCTCTGGACAACTCTCCAGGCGAGTCATTCCTCATTGTGCACCGATCCACGAGGCTGGGGAGTGTCAGACGTGGCGCAGGCGACACCTGAATATTCATATATGGAGAAAGAAATGATTGACAGGCCCTTCCCAAGCAACAGAGGTCTCTATCGTCTCCCGTGGACTCTGGCGGACAACGCTATCTCGTGGCTTGAGCCAACATCATTCTGCAATCTCGCATGCGATGGTTG
>JAGDMJ010000324.1 GCA_017860555.1 Bacteroidota bacterium | reverse complement strand
CCGCAGTTGCTCCCGGTTCTTGAATGCTCCATGTTCATCCCGGTATTTGACGACGTTCTTCGCGATGGAGGAATTTACCCCGGCCACATATCGGAGCAGTTCTCTGGAGGCGGTGTTCACATCCACGCCTACATGATTGACACAGCTTTCTACCGTTTCCTCCAGCTTCCGTTTCAGCAATCGCTGGTCCACGTCGTGCTGATACTGCCCAACGCCGATGGACTTTGGATCGATCTTCACCAGTTCCGCGAGGGGATCCTGCAGCCGGCGACCGATGCTGATCGCCCCCCGCACCGTGACGTCAAGATCGGGGAATTCTTCGACCGCAGTCTCACTCGCCGAGTACACCGAGGCCCCTGACTCATTGACAATGACCTTGATCGGCTTTCTTTCCATCGATGCCAGGACCTCCCCCACGAACTGATCCGTCTCCCTGCTCGCAGTTCCATTCCCGATGGCGATGAGTTCCACCACATATTTTTCGATAAGCGTCCTCACCTGCTCCGCCGCCCTGGAGCGTTCGGTCGAGGATTGGTGTGGGAAGACGGCATGGTACTCCAGGAACTTCCCGGTTTTATCGATGACGACGACCTTGCATCCGGTCCGGAAGCCCGGGTCCACGCCGAGCGTGGGCTTCATCCCTGCCGGCGATGCCAGCAGTAGCTCCCGGAGGTTCGCCTCGAATGTCTTGATGGATTCCACGTCGGAGTATTCCTTCTTCATGGATCGCACCTCGCCGCAGAGGGTCGTGCGCATCAGGCGCTGGAATGCGTCGCTTACCATGCCCTTGAGGAAATCGGCAACCGTCGGGTCTCCGGCAAATACCTCCCTGGACGACAGATAGCTTTGGATGAACTCTTCATTGATCTCAAAATCAAAGGTGAGGATCTCATCCGCCTCTCCGCGCCGCAGCGCCAGCATGTTGTGAGGCTGAATGTCCTTCACCCTGACGCGGTAATCCCTGTACATCTCGAACTTGGTGGTCCCGACGGGATACCCGTCCTTCACTTTCGAAACGATGACCCCCTCCTGGAGAATGTAATCACGCAGGAAGGCACGGAGCTCGGCCTTCTCAGAGACCTCCTCGGCCAGGATGTCCGAGGCTCCTGACAGGGCTTCCGCAACGGTCGCCACACCCTTTTCGTCCGACAGATACTTCGTGGCCTCCGCTTCGAGCTGGACGTCCCTCGCCTCAGCCACATTCGAGGCCCTGAGGAAGTCGGCCAATCCCTGAAGTCCCCTCTCTCGTGCCACGGTCGCACGCGTTCGTTTTTTTGGCTTGTAAGGAAGATAGAGGTCCTCCAGCTCGTTCTTCTGCAAACAGGACTCGATCGACGCGCGCAACTCGTCGGTGAGTTTTCCCTGTTCTTCGATCGACTTCACGATAGTCTGTTTGCGCTCTTCAAGCTCCGTCAAATAGGCGAAGCGGTCGAACAGCGCACGGAGCTGAACCTCCGTCATTTCTCCTGTCCGTTCCTTTCGATACCGCGCAATGAAGGGTATCGTTCCGCCTTCCTCCTGCAGCTGCAGCGCGTTAGCAACCTGAAAAAGCTGGAGGGAAAGCTCTTCTGAGAGCAGTTGCGGGATGTTAATCATACAAACCCGAACTATGGATGTTCAACAATCAAGAGATTTGTCCGTGTTGCTTGTGCTGCTGCGGTCATGCTCGATTCGGAGACCGCTTCTGTCTACCTCGTGTTGACTTTTGCTCACGCCGTCCTTTGCGGGTTCCAGCCACGGACCCATTTCGTCCCGCAGAGCCCGGTATAGGGACAGGTCGGGCAGGCTTGCTTCAAATCAGCGGGTGGTTCGAAAGGACGGGAAGGATCGTTGATCTCGCCGATGATCTGGAAAATCGTCTGTTCGATCATTCCCCAGGAAGCGGCATCGGCTGCCCCGCCGTCAAACAGTCCGCATTCCGTCGCTTCGTCCATGATTTTTCTTCCGAGCATGACATAAGCGGGAGAGATCTTCTCGACAGGCGCTTTTTCAAGCTCGGAATAGAGGAGCATGTACAGAGGAAGCTGGCAGGAACCGAGAGAATCTGCCCAGGTTGCGCGATCAGCGGGGACGAGAGATCGGGTTGAGACCATGAGTCCGCGTGCATCGTGACCGGTCTTGAAATCGAGGATGAAGATCCTGTCTCCTCGCTGCTCGATTCGGTCAGCAATGCCTTTGAATGAGATCCCGTTCTTTACAACAGTGAGCTTTCGCTCAATGCCGAGGAGTCTGACCGGAGCACCGCTCAGCACCCTCGTTCTGTAGGAATACAGGAATCGTTTCAACTGACTTCGGACTTGCTCCCGCAGCAACAGCCGTGCGCCCCCCGGGTCCTTTCCGTAGGAGCGCTCAAACTCGGAGTTGACCGCCTCTTCCAGTTCGGCCGTTCGGTCAGCCGTGGGATCCAGGACACAACCAACGTTGCGGCGGTCGAATCGCGCGAGCACCGCATGGACAAACCGCCCGATCCCCTGACGGTCGATCTCCTCGTCCACGCCTTCCTGTTCTTCGAGCTTCATGACGTGCGCATAGGCGAATTTCAGCTGGCAGGTAAGGTAGCTGTCCAGAGCGGTCGCAGTATATGTGCATTCACGCAAAAAGCGGACAACGTCTTCTGTCTTCGTCAGGCTGCCGGGACGGTGGTTGGAGAGCTGAAGGGTGAAATCGACCCTTCGAATGGGAAGACCCTGATCCACTGAACTGCTCTCCTGCTGCCGGAGCCAGAGCAGCTTCTCGACAAAACGGCTCTTCTCCTTTTTTCCCGACGTCCGAAAGAAGATGTCCACCTCCTCAGCCCCCTGCACCAGCAGATCGAGGTAATACGCGATGATGTCCTCTCGGTCACGTTGGGATGGGAGCCCGAGCGCGGAGCGGATCCCCTGGGGCAGGAGAACATCAAGGCCGGCCGCTCCCGGTAGGACATCATCGTTTGCGTCGAGGAGAAAGACCCGTTCGAACTGCAGATTGCGCGTCTCAAGAAACCCCAGGACCTGCAGCCCGTGCAGCGGCGTCCCCGGGAAAGGCACCGCAACCGCCTGCAGCGCGTTCCGGAAGAGGGAGCAGTATTGCGGCAGTCCCGAAAGCGTGCGCGAGGCAATGCGCGAGGTGGTGATCGCGGAGCATTCTTCCAGCACCGGGAGGATGAAGGGACGGAAGAGATCGTGCCGGTCAGCGGTGCTCTCCTCACTCACGAAAAGAAGCACGTCCATGATCTTGCGGGCAGCGTCGCCGATATTCTGCAGCGCGTGAAAGCTTCGGATCATCCGGTCGTGAATGCGGATCAGGTGCTCGCGGAGCTGTTCCGGAAGGACCGCTGCATCCGTCGCACGAGTGCCTTCCGACGCACGTGAGAAAAGCTCGGCGCCGCCCTCCAGCTCTTCGAGGAAAAAGAACGTGAGAGATTTGTCGCGCGCCAGCTTCTGCTCGATCTGATGAAAGAGGATGCGCGTGACGTCGGTTCGGCCGCCCCACCGGATGCTCTTCGCATAAGGGTGAAGGACGAATTTGATGTAGTCAGGCGCATACACTTTTCCCTCTTCCATGGAGGAAAGAAGCTCCAGCAAGGAATGCAGAAACCCAAAAACCGGTGTGCGGGTCCCCGGATACCTGAGCGAGATGTTGTAGCTGTCCGGAGGAAGCATGGCCAGCGTCCAGTGCACAAGAGGAAAGAGCGCATCCGCCGAAGGTACGACAATCACCGCCTTCTCATTCAGTTCCCGGCCCGCGTCCTGGAATTCCTTCACCCGCGTGTTGAGCGCAAGGACCTCTCCATGGGTATCGGCGGCGCTGAAGAGGGAAATTCGCCGGCGATGGGGAGCATGCGGGGGCGGGGGCCCATAGGGGATCCCCGCGTCTTGAAGATGCCTGGAGAGCCCCCGGCCATCCTGGAAAAGGAAGATGCACTGGTCCAGGCCGGCGAGGTGACGAAAAACCTGCTGTTCCGCCGCACTGAGCGCGTAGAATCCCGCCACGATGAGGGTTTGAATCCCACCAAACGACGCGCCAGCGATATTTCGCGCCACCTCGGAATAGGTGAGCGCTCGTGTGGTGCAGTGCTGTTCACGCAGCGCAGCGTAAAATGCGGAATAGAAATCCGCAACGACGTGCCCATTCTTCATAGGCGAGGCCGCGAGTGCACCGGCAGCATCTCGTGGAGCGACCAGGCCGATGCAGAGTTCTTCCAACGCTTCAAACAGCTTCGATCCGAGGGAGAGAAAAGCGTCAAGCGTCCGGAAGTTCTCTCCTCCCAACTTTGACGGCATCTTCAGATGGAGGTCGTACAGGATCGCCACGGCATCCAGTGGATGCAGCACCGGCTCATCCCTGTTCAGAAGCTCCCGATAGACGTAGTCCAGGAAACTGTCCGCGCCAAGCACGCGCGGCGGGATCACGCTCTGTTTTGTGCGCAGGCCTATGGCGCGCCGGAGAAAATGCGCTGGGCGCTTTCCCGGAAAGACGACCATCGTCTCGGAAAAATCGTTCCCCTCGTATCTCAGGCAGGCAGACACCCGTTCCACAAGGTT
>JAGDMJ010000323.1 GCA_017860555.1 Bacteroidota bacterium | reverse complement strand
TTCGCTGGACCGGGGGATGGATATCTCCATGGCGGAATACAAGGGAACGCCGCTCGCATTCCGTTCCGCCAACGGAGACGTGCATCCGCACCGCTTCGAACCAGAGGGGTCCGGATGGTCGCGGGGTTTTGCGGGCGGCTTGATGACCGGATGCGGAATGTCCAACGTGGGCTCTCCCTGTGTCGATGAGGGGGAAGCGCTTGGCCAGCACGGGCGCCTCTCGATGCTTCCCGCCTCGGCTGTGCGTCATGGCCTTCGATGGCAAGGGGATGAGTGCGTCATAGAACTCAGCGGCGAGATCCGTGAGGCAACTCCGTTCAGGGAAAACCTCCTTCTCCGTCGCACGATCGAGACCCGCCTCGGAGAATCGGCCATCACACTGCGCGATGTCGTCCGCAACGAAGGGGACGGGAACACTCCGCTCATGATGCTGTACCATGTGAACGCGGGATGGCCGATGGTGGGCGAAGGAGCAAGGCTTTTCTTCCGGGGTGCCCGCACGGAACCGCGGGATGCGGACGCGCGCGCGGGACTCGCGGATGCCGGAATCTTTTCGTCTCCGGTCCCCGGATACCGGGAACAAGTGTTCTATCACACATTGTCCGCCGCTGCCGATGGTTTTGCCACAGCGATGATCACGGACGCGCACAGAGACCTTGGACTCTTCGTCCGTTACCGCCAGGCCGAGCTCCCCTGCTTTATCGAATGGAAAATGATGGGGCATCGGTATTATGCTGTCGGGCTTGAGCCCGCCAACTGTCGGGTGGAGGGGCGGGCCAGGGAGCGCGCCGCGGGGACGCTCCAGTTTCTTGCTCCGGGAGAAGAACGGCATTTCCTGGTGCAGATCGGAGTGCTGGAAGGAGAAAACGCACTAAGGCAATTCACAGATCAAAACGGACTGCAATGAGCAAACACAAGGTCACCATCGGGCTTGTCGGCGTTGCCAATCACGGGAATACAATACTCAATGCCATCAACGCCGCCCCCAATCTTTCGCTGGTCTCCTGTTTCGACACGAACACGATGGCAGCCGAACAGGTCGGCCGGAAGTTCGGTGCGCGGATCGCTTCATCGTATGATGATCTGATCAAGGACCCCAAAGTCGAAGCGGTCGCATTGGTCACGCCAAACCAGCTCCACGCCGACCAGGCGGGCAAGGCGGCAGCGGCCGGACGGCACGTCTTCGTCGAGAAACCGATCTCAAATTCCGTCTCCGATGCCCGGGAAATGATACGCACGTTCAAGGAAGCCGGCCTGGTCTTGATGGTCGGGCACAACACGCGACGGCGCCAGGTCTTTCGACGCGCGAAGGAGATCCTGAGCAACGGCACGATCGGGACTATCGTGGCGCTGGAGGGAAATCTTTCGCGGCCTGCCGGACTGCAACCCGGGCTCCCACCGTGGAAGGCCGATCCCAGGGCGTGCCCGCTCCTCCCGATGACACAACTGGGCATTCATCTGGTTGACACGGCGGAATACCTTGTCAGCCCGATTCGGAGCGTCTCCTGCGTGGCGGCCAGGATGGCGATGCCGGGCAACGTTTATGATACCACCGCGGCGGTGCTGCAGCTGGAATCCGGCGCCCCCTTTGTGCTCTCGTCTTACTACGTTTCTCCCGATGCCTACTTTTTGCGGATCTACGGTACCGGTGGAGTGCTGCACTGTTACCCCACGAGTCTCCGACTTGAACTCACCGAAGGAGGAGAGCCGAAAGAAGCAAGGGAGGAAAGCTTCGAAGAGGGAGCGGGAAGCTACAACCTGCAGATGCAGGAATTTGGCGACTGTATCCTCTGGAATCAGGAGCCGGAAACCGGAGGGCAGGAAGGGCTCCGCGCACTCGCGGTCATCGAGGCCATGACACAGTCTGTCGCGAAGTCCACGACCATTCACGTTGCCGATATCCTTTCGTGAGACAGTCATGAACCGCACACGGCGTGAATTTCTGGGGCAATCCGTGCTTGGTACGATCGGCCTCTGCGTGTTCCCGCGTTCGCTGGACGCCGCGATGCAGGCCGGGCAGGAAGCTTCGGTGCCCGGACGAGGACTCGTCTTTGACGCAAAGGATCTCCCCAGGCTTCGGGAGACCATCCGTCATCCTCGCTTCGCTCCCTACTGGAAGTCTTTGACGGATGCGGATCTCGAAGCGGACCGGCGGTTCCTGACCACGGAACTGAAACTGAACAACCACGTCAGGCATATGCTGCAGGTCCGCCAGATACTCGAGCGGACCTCGTTCGTTTTCGCCCTGACGCAGGACGCAAGGCAACTGGAAATCGCGCGGCTGGCCATAGACCGACTTCTCCAATATAAACGGTGGGACTATTTTCTCGAGGGAGGAGAAGAGACCATTGGCTTGCAACGGGCGCCAGAGGCAACCCTTGCCATGTCCTTCGCACGGGATTGGCTGGACGGCGTCCTCAGCCGTGCAACAAAGGACGAAATGGAGCGCCAGATCGCGGAGAAAGGAGCACCGGCCTGCTACAGGACGCTCTACGGGATGAAATATCCGGACCGCGTGAAGGGATGGGGATTCGATCCGGAGAGCGATTATGCGTTCCGGTTCGACCTCCACCGCTGGCCGCTCATCCTGAACTCAACCAACCTGAAGGTGATACCCATCGCAGGGCTGGGTGTGGCGGGGTGCCTCCTCCGCGGAAAGCACGATCAGGCCCAGCGCTGGCTGGACATGGCCCTTCAGAGTGCAAGGGCCTTTTCCATCATGTTCGGGCCCGATGGCAGCTATGACGAAGGAGCGGGATACTGGGGATATACCGCCCAGCATCTCGCGCTCTTTCTTGAGGTGCTCTGGCGAACCACCGGCCAGGATGAACGAAAGCTGATAAACTTCCCGGGCACGTCACGCTTCGCTCTCCAGATGTCCATGCCCACCGCCGGCAGGCCCGAGGACTGTGTCAATTTCAGCGATGCGGGCAATATGGGAGACATCTCTGTTGCCGCGTGGACCGCCCGCCACTATCATGACGGTCTCGCTCAGCACGTCGCGATGACCACCGGAGAAGTCCGCAGTCACTATCCGGTGATCTGGTTCGATCCTGCCATCGAGCCTGCGAAGCCGGGGCCGGATCTCCTGGATGCCCGGTTTGCCAATGACTGGGTCGTCAGCCGGAGCGGGTGGACCGAAGACGATACTGTGGTGGCCCTCAGGAGCGGCGGGCCTTCAAACCACGAGCATGCCGACAGGAACAGCGTGATCCTCAAGGCCCACGGCGAGCGGCTCTTCCATGACCCGTTCAAGGCAGCATACTCTCACACCGAACCGCACTGGCTCCTTCGCGCCACCGAAGCACACACCGCGGTCCTTATCGGAGGGAAGGGGCACCAGTACCATGACGGCCGTGAAGGAACGAACGCTTCGTGGGCGGAGGCGAAGATCATCGATTATCAGATCGGGAACCAGCAGCTGGTGGTGACCAGTGCGGCCACGGGTGCCTATCGCCTGGTCAACAACGATGTCAATCTCGTCACGAGAACGATAGTCTTCGTAAAGCCCGACATTCTGATTCTGTTCGATCGTGTCCGCCTTGCAGCCATTCCCCTTCCGGTCCAGTTGCGCTTTCAGGTCTATGACGATGACGGCAGGGGGAAGGCCGTCGCTGCGAGTAGCGGTTTCCGGATCGAACGGCCGGGGGCCACAGTCCGGGGAGCATTCTACACCCCGGGAGCCTGCACAGTGCGGACGGACACACTCAAGCTCCCTGCGGAGCATGGAGTGCACCCGTACGTCGAGGTCGAATCGGGTGGCTCGCTGGACCACCACGTTCTGACGGTCTGCACCATCCAACAGGCCGGGAAGGAACATGGTACAATGAACGCTCAAGCGACGGGGAGAGGATGGAAGGTGAGCGGCGCTCACAACGGGCGCACGGTCAATGTTGCAATTGTCACGGTGGCCGACCTGCCGAGAGTGGTCGTGGAAATCTGAACGACGGGGCATAGAACACTGAGAAGGCCATGAAACCATCCGATGCGCAATTCGAAAAAGCCCTGCGGCTGATCCCGTGGGGAACCCAGACCAATGCCAAGCGGCCGTATCCGTTCTTTGAGGAGACGATGCCGAAATTCATTGAGCGCGGCAAAGGGTGCCGCCTCTGGGATATGGAGGGGAAGGAGTACATTGACTACCGCCTTGCCCTCGGCCCGGTGACGCTCGGGTACTGCTATGACGAAGTAGATGATGCCGTGAGGGCACAGATGCAAAAAGGGGTGCTCTTCAGCATGGCGAGTCCGATTGAAGCGGAACTGGCCTCGCTGATCCATGAAATGGTGCCGAACGCCGAGATGATGCGGTTCATGAAGACCGGTGCGGACGCCAACCTGTCCAATGTCCGGATCGCTCGCGCATACACGAAGCGGGACATGATCCTGATCTGCGGATATCACGGGTACCCCGACTGGTTTGCCGTCGAGGACAGCCCGAACAACGGCGTTCCCGCGTTCGTGAAGGAGTATGTCAAAGTTATTCCCTGGGGGAATTGCGAAGTCGCGGAACAACTGATCAAGACCCATGC
>JAGDMJ010000322.1 GCA_017860555.1 Bacteroidota bacterium | reverse complement strand
CTTCTACTTCCCTTCCGCTGAAACTGAAGTCGCATGAGGTCGAGCCCGAGAAAGTAACCGTCTTATTGGCAGGCGGGAACCTGTAAGTCCCCAGATACGCGTTCGAGGAGCTCAGGATTTCACAACACGAGGAAATTCCTAAGGGAACCCAACGCGACTTCCTGGGAGTGAGCCGCCGGTATCTCAATGATGGCCGCCACGGCCCAAACCAGGTGACCGCATAATCCCGCTCCACTCTCCGCACCGTCCAGGCGGCTGGAGATTGCAGCGAGTTCCTGGAGTAATCGAAAATGTCTGTAGGGGCAGGACCTAGTTTTCCCCACCGGCAAGTTCCGGCTCGTCCTGGAGCGGATCTTCCCTGGCTGCGGCATTCTCGAGCGAGTTCCCCCTGAATGACCGGGCTGAGCAATTCTGACCAGATCCGTGTGCTGTACTGACCTGACATGCAATTTACCCTGGAGTACAAATAAGCCTGAGGGGCTATGTAATCCTTCCGAGTAGCGGGAGTTTCAACCTGGAATGAATTTGCTCGCGGTCGCCAAACAGGCAGATAGAAAACCGTCCCGGGGCGAGGGTGATCTACCAGCGCCTGCCGGTCATTCGGGAACTGGAATCTTCACTGCGACGTTCTTCCAGCTCGGCTCAATCGGGCTCGGTCAAGGAGATCCTATTCAGCTTTTACAGCGGCGAACTCCGGAGATTAATCTCATGAACGAATCGAGCAAGACACCCCTACTGGTCGCGTTTGTCGTCGTCGTCGTGCTATTTCTGATCTTCGGCGGCGGGGCTATGACAGGGTCGATGATGAGTGGCGGGATGATGGGACACGGATGGATAGGCGGGTTCAGTTGGATATGGATTCCTACTTTGCTTACCCTGGGTCTCGGTGTCCTACTTGGTTGGTTGATCTTCGCGAAGAAGTGACCAAGTCGACGGTAGAGAATCTAAGTAAAGAACAAGCATGAAGACAAGAGCTTGCACAACGATTCTTGCGGTCATCGCGGTGATGCCGTTGAGCGTAGTGGGCGCACAGGCACAAACCGAACCTCAGCATGACGCACAGAAGCCTATGCAGCAGGACATGTCCAAGATGGATATGGACCCCTATTTCAGTACTCTGAATTATCCTGTTCCGCAGGACACGATGATGGTTATGCTGCTTTCGGACTTCCAGTCCGCGCGAACCACCAACGATTTCTTCACCGGCATGGGTATGGTGCAGTATGGCCTCACTCCCCGCTGGACGGTGGGGTTCATGGCGGAATGGCAGAAAATCTTCGGTTTGCCTACCACCTACGGCGGATTGCGGATCAATAGTTACTTTCGCGTTTTCCCACACGACCACCTGCTGAATTTCACCGTGTACGGCGAGTACGAAGGCCTTAATGGGGCGGCGTTGTACAAAATGGAGGTCGCCGGATTCGGCGGCGAAGATTTGGATGAGCCGCTGGCACTGGCGCGGCGTACGCCCGTCCGCACTTTCGAGCTGCGAGCCATCATGTATCATGATTGGGGACGGGTTAATTTTACCTTCAACTTCATCAACGAGACGGCGCTGGATAGCGGCGAGAACGACTTTGGCTATGCCTGGGGAGTGTTTCGGCAGGCTGCATATATGGCAATGGAGACGGACAAAGACATGGCCGGAATGGCGGGCATGCAAAAAAAGGAAGCGCCTCCGGTGTTATCGCTTCAACGGCTGGGCTATGGGCTCGAGATGATAGGGGCGCTCGGCAACACGCATCAGTTCGGCTTCGACTGGCAACGCCAGCAGCACTATGTGGGTCCTGTGTTCAGCTATTCCGTATCGAAGCACTGGACCGTTCACCTCGAGCCGGCATTTGGACTCTCCGACGTAAGCGATCTGTTTATGCTGCGAATGGGGGTCGGATATTCGATCGACCACCTTCTACATCGACGATCACCGACTCCGTGAGCGACGATGCAGGCTTGGCCGTGTCCCGGCGGAGTGAAACGAGCCGTGGTTGTTGCAGGATCAAGGTTGGCAAAGGGCCTAACGGAATCACGTTCAAGAGGGCAAATCGTTGATCCAGGCAACGCACTTCGAGCTTGAAACTCAGGTCAACCGGATGATTCGGATGATTTGATGGATCAGGTGACGAGGATCAGGAGGCGTGAAGAAGATGGCTGAATGGCTATTGCCGAACTACTTATTGCGGCTTACATCGTGCTGATGCGCTGGGTTCTGCCGCGTCAAGGGCATGAACAATAGCGAATCTGCCCTGACGGTGAAACCGATTTCTCAAAGATGCTGTCAGTTAGGCGACAAGAGCGAACAACAACGACAAAACCGAAAGGAATGGAACATGAAAACCGGAACGACCGCGAACCTGTTCATCCGTTCAAGCCTCGTATTGGCCTTGGCCCTCGCCATCTGGTCTCCAATCCAAGCGCAATCCGCCGAGCCTGCGCAGATGAAAAACATGACGGAGGCCAAAATGATGGAACGCTGCCAGGAAATGAAGGAACAGAAACAGAAAATGAAGGAAGACATGGAGGCTCAAAACGCTCAACTCACCGAGCAGCTCGCCAAGATGAACAGCGCGCCGGAGGACCAGAAGATGGACCTGATGGCCGCCGTCCTCACCCTCATGGTGGAGCAGCGGATCGCCATGGATGCGCGAAAGGCAAAGATGGAGGAGGAAATGATGCAGCACATGATGCAGCACATGCAGATGGGCAAGGAATCCATGTCGCAGTGCCCGATGATGAAGGGGATGAAGGGTATGGGCGAAAAATCGGGGGATGCTCAGAAAGAACAGAAATGATTGCTGAGCGCCACGATGCCCCGCGACAAGCGGTTGCCGCGGGGTCCTGTGGCGGCAACTTCATATGATGCTGCTGCCTCCGCTCACGGTCTGGATTGCCCAGTGGTGGGCAAGTCGCCTGCGCAACGAAAGGGGGCTTTAGATGAACCATACATACGGATGGATGGGCGGAGGGATGGGGATTTATACGGTGATCGGCGTGCTGCTGGTGGTCCTGCTGGTCGTCGTGATTATCAAGATGTCCAATAAGAATTCGTGAGTTCCCGACCCCCGTGGTCCGCGAAAACCCGGCACGGCTTTTGAACCCTATGGGTCCGGGGACTCGGAGTAGCGGCCCTCGCCTCGTTTCCATCTCGCGTAGGTTCGAACTTTGCCGATAGCTCCAGGGAAGCCTCTGGTTCCAGTAACTGGGCAACACTCGGCTAGAGCCCGTGTGGTCAAAAGACACAGCCAGGCACGCGGCTGGGTATTTTCCTCAACGCCGATGCATCAGGGCATCATTGTGATCTGTCCGTAGTGCGCCATCGGCACCGAGGTCATGATACCCTGGCTCACCAGCAGACCCATGGTTACTATTCCCTCATCGCTTGAACTGACCTCCAGGAACCCCTTGAAGTCTGCGGGAAGGACTGACGAGAACAATTCGTGGACGAACTTGGCGGTCTGATTTCCAGGATTGAGTGACAACGGGCTCGTAGCCAGGACGTTTCCGTTGCTGTCCTTGAGCCGAAGTGTTACCGTCACGGCGACGGCGCTGGTATTGACGACGGCCACGCCGGTGTAGAGGTCGTCGTTCGATTGGACGCTGATAATGGAGGTGGCAAACTTGCCCATCTCATACATGCTCGGAACAACGCCCACCCGGGACGTCGGCTGTCCCGCGCCGCTATAGGTGTAAAAGACAGTTGCCATTATCCGCATGCCGCGGGTCATCGTCCGGCCGTCCATCATGCCCCAGCCGGAGCCGCTCGCGGGCTCGTCCACATCGATCAATGCCCAGCCGGGAGTGTCGGACCCCGTGGAAGACAGCTCATAGTAGGCCGACTTTGAGGGGTCGAGCGAGAAGGAGAACTCGGAAGCGGGTGCGCTGCCGTTGACGCTGACCGGCAGGCCAGTGCCATCCTGACGATAAAAGTACACCTTGCCGGATGTAATCAGATTCTGTGCCGGGACCCAGTTCATTACCTGAGAGTTCCCCATGTTGAGCAGCAGAAGGCTTGTGGTGTAGTTTTGGCCAACGACAACCTGGGGCAGGATCAGGTCGTCGTTCATGTTATGTCCTTGGTAGCCGCTAAAGGTGCCCGAACCACCTCCCATCCCGGGCATTTGCGCGAACGAGGTCGCGCCGAGGCAGAAAATCGTCAAAGCCAGGCACACAAACATTCCACTGCGATGTTTCATAACCACTTACTCCTCAATAACATATCCTTGTGATGCGCTTAGACCCGAGCACTGCCGCCAGACTTCACCACAGCGCCAGTATCCAATTAGATGCCTGAGAGCGCGTAAGGATTCAGCGTCTATTTAACTTTTGGCTTTTATCAACATCGAAATTTTGTTGAAAGTCTTAGTATTTGATCACGGCCATCCGCATAGTCAAGAAACTCAGCCGAGCTGCAAGTCCCTGGATTCGCGACTTTTGCGGTGGACGGTGCCCTCGCTGCGGGCCCGGGGGCCAGGGCTTGCGTAGTCTGGACGGCGTACTCGAACGCCTGCGCACACGATAGCGCACCTTTGGTGAGACGTGCGG
>JAGDMJ010000321.1 GCA_017860555.1 Bacteroidota bacterium | reverse complement strand
CCGGGAATCTGATAATCTGCAATGGGAGCATGAAGCACCGGAGGACGCAGGGCATTCTTTCCGAAACCGAGCGACGAGGCCACATGCTCCAGGCCATCGGGCAAGGGAGATGCGAATGGAGCGATGAAGATCACCATTCCCAGGATCAGGACCGCGCCAAAGGCGAGAATTGGAGCATATGATACGGCAGTTTTCTCGTTTCCTTCCTCGAGCAGGTCAGGACGAATGCGTGCAATGGCGGCAACGGCGAGCATGGTAATGAGCCCTTCTCCCAGGCCGATGATCATGTGGACATTCGCCATGGCGGGAAACGTGATGCTCCATGGTGACGTCCCTGACCATGCCAGTTCCCCGGCACAGAGCAACGACATGAAGACTGTGGTGCACCATGACGAGAAGCCCGCAGCCAGCAGGCGGCCGCGGTCGCCGGGGGCAATCCGGCGTACAACCCGGTACAGGGCATACCCACCGAGAGAACCCGCGACGGCCATATTGAAGACATTCGCACCCAGGGCAAGGACGCCGCCGTCGGCGAAAAGAAGTGCCTGCACGATGAGCACTGCCGTTACCGCGATGACAGCGGCGCTGGGACCCAGCAGAATTGCTGCAAGCACCGCCCCGATGAGATGCCCTGAGGTTCCACCTACAACCGGAAAGTTGAGCATCTGAGCGGCGAAGATGAAAGCCGCCGTGAGACCAAGAAGCGGGGTCTTGCGAGGGGGCATCGTAAGCTTTGCCTGGTTGAGCGCGATGCCAAGTGCAGTGGCCGAAAGCGCGGCCGTAAAAGCTGCCGTTCTGCCGTCCAGGAATCCATCGGGAATGTGCATGGGATAGTTTAGGAAAAATGAGAAACGGATGCAAGAATACCGGGAGCAAGGAGCTGGTCAGGCCATAGAGAGTGCCTGGCTCTGTTGTCTTGTTCATTGTTGAAATTCGGTCAAAATTACGCTATCATAGTCCCACACCTCCCACAAAAACCATGAAACGCCGCATTCTCAACGCAGCCGCGCCGATACGGATTTGCGACATCGGCGGGTGGACTGACACCTGGTTCGCCGGCCACGGAACGATCTTCAATATTGCTGTCTACCCATATGTGGAAGTGCAGATTCATCTCGTTGATGCTGCGGAACTTGAGAGTCGGGTGGTCATCAGCCTGGAGAATTTCAACGAACGGTTTGCCGTTGACCCAAAGCAGATAGCCTATGATAAGCACCCGCTGATCGAGGCAGCCCTGGACGTGATGGCAATTCCCGAGGATGTCTCGTTCGAGGTCAACATTTTTTCGACCGCGCCTCCCGGCGCCTCGACAGGCACATCGGCGGCCGTTTCCGTTGCGTTGATCGGGGCCCTGGATTCGCTCACCAGCGGACGCCTGTCGCCTCACGAAGTCGCGATGCTTGCCCACTCCCTCGAAACGGAAAAACTCGGCCTGCAATGCGGCATCCAGGATCAACTGTGCAGCGCCTACGGGGGGATCAACTTCATCCAGATGCATTCCTTCCCCCATGCCAGCGTCTCCCCCGTGCTGGTCCCGAACTCCATCTGGTGGGAGCTGGAACAGCGTCTGGCAGTGGTGTACATCGGGACGCCTCACAGCTCCAATGAAGTCCATAAGAAAGTCATTGCGGGGATGGGAGAGAACGCGTCCTGCGACCCGCGGCTGGAGGAGCTCAGGCGTCTCGCTTCGCAGGCAAAGAACGCCGTGTACACGGGCGACTTCGCGTTGCTCGGCGACAGCATGAACCGGAACACTGACGTGCAACGGGCATTGCACACAGAGCTCGTCTGTGCGAAATTTGAGGAAATTATCGCCGTGTCCGGAGATTTTGGGGTCCTGGGATGCAAAGTCAACGGGGCAGGAGGGGATGGCGGGTCATTGACCCTTTTGACCAACGGGGATGCCCCGACGAAACGCCGGCTGATTCAGGAACTACGACGCCGCGGTTACGATCTCCTGCATATCTACCTTTCCCGATTCGGGCTGCGCGTCTGGTAGAAATACTCACCGCTCTTTTCACCACATCTTGGGAAAAAGAATGCCGTTCCACGCGAGACTCCTGCTCTTCAGTGCGGCCGCCGCGTTGCTCCTGGCCGGCTGCGGTCCCAGGGAACAGACAGGGCAAAAGAAAAGAATCGCCGGAATTGTCTTCGGAGAAGATCAGTTCTTCCGCCTGGTGCTGTTCGGCATGAGAGATGCGGCGCGCACACACGGAGTGGAACTGCTGGAGGCCAACAGCGCCCAGAAGCCGGACAGGGAAATCCAGCTCGTCAACACGTACATCGCCAACAACGTCGATGCCATCGTCATCTCCCCTTTGAGCACCGTGTCTTCGGTCAGCGCACTGGCACGGGCTCGCGACAAGAAGATAACCATCGTTACGTTCAATACGACGATCACGGAGGACTTTCCGGTTTCGTTTGTCGAAAGCGACCAAACGGACCTCGGTGCCTCTACAGGAAAGGCAGCCCGAGCATACATAGAAAAACACCTTGGCGGGAGAGCGCAAGTGGCGATCCTTGCTTTCATGTCTCAGGCCAGGGAGGTCAGCACCCAGCGAACCGACGGATTCAAGAAGGAAATCTCCGGACTGCCTGGCGTCAGGATTGTTGCCGAGCAGGACGCCTGGATGCCCGAACAGGGTGTTAAAAAAGTCGGTGACATACTCACAGCGAATCCCGGCGTCAACGTGATCTGGGCTGCCAACGAAGGTGGAACGACGGGCGCGGTGATGGCAGTACGGAACAGCGGCAAAGCGGGCAAAGTCGTGGTGTTCGGGACCGATACTGACGAGCAATTGGCAAATTTCCTACTCGCTGATGACAACATCCTGCAGGCAGTGACCGGACAGCAGCCGTTTGAAATCGGCCGGCTTGCGGTTGAAGCTGCAGTGAAGACGCTCAAGGGAGAACCCATCGACAAGAGGCGCTCCCTGCCGGGCATCCTGCTGACCCGCGAGAATCCTGGAGAAGTCAATGCGTTCAAGGAACGCCTGGCAAAGCTGACACAGTGACGCCGACCCTAAGCTGGTAAGATCCCCATGCCACTCGAAACAGCGGGTATCCGCAAGGAGTATCCAGGGACAGTCGCGCTCAAAGGCGTCTCCCTCCGGTTTGAGGAAGGGAAGATCCATGCGCTCGTGGGGAAGAACGGGGCAGGCAAGAGCACGCTTGTCAAGATCTTCGCCGGCGCTCTTCAGCCTACGGCAGGCTCGATACTCCTGAATGGCACCCCGATCCAACTCCGCTCCCCCAGGGAAGCGCTCGAGAAAGGCATCGCCGCCGTACACCAGGAACTCAGCCTGGTGCCTGAGCTTTCCGTCGCTGAGAACATTTTTCTCGGCCGCCTTCCTGTAAAGACTGGCTTCGGCCAGGGCATGTTCGTCGACTGGCGCGAGGTTGAGCGGAGAGCCGAAGAAACGCTTGCCGGTTTTGAACTGCACCTGGATGTTCGCGCGAAGGCAGGACGGCTTGGCGTGGCACAGCAACAGATGGTTGAAATAGCCAAGGCGATGTCATACAACCCGGCGGTGCTGATGCTGGACGAGCCTACTTCCGCGCTTGCCCGCCGTGAGACCGAGCACCTGTTCGAACTCCTTCACCGCCTCGCCTCGCGTGGCATTATTCTTCTTTATATCACTCACCGGCTTCAGGAGCTTCAGGGAATCGCCGATGAAATTTCCGTGCTCCGCAACGGTGAGGTGGCAGGCACCATAGGCATCCAGGAAGCCTCCCCCGCAACCCTTGCAGGCTTGATGTTCGGGCAAACCATCCCGACGGAACGCCCTGCCGATCTACCCGTGCAGGCGGCGGCCGCCCTGGAGATACGCAACCTGACCCGCACTGGAGCATTCCAGGAGGTCTCCTTCACGTTACACCGCGGAGAGATTCTCGGGATCGCCGGCCTGCTTGGTGCAGGCAGGACGGAACTCCTGCGCTCGATTTTCGGAGTTGACCCGGCCGACAGCGGCGAGGTTGTGGTCGACGGAATGGTTCTTCGTCCTTCGTCACCGAGCCAGATGAAACGCCTCGGCATTGCGTTGACACCCGAAAACAGGAAGGCGGAGGGGCTGATCCAGAATGCCAGCACCAGGTTCAACATGTGCATTGCCAGTCTCGACCGCCTGACGACAGGGGGATTCATCACCCGTGAACGGGAGCGGACAGTCGTCCGATCGATGGTGAAGAACCTGGACATGCTCGTGGGGGACATGGAGGCGCCGGTTTCGATGCTCAGCGGCGGCAACCAGCAGAAGGTAGTGGCAGGAAAATGGCTCAACACCGCGCCGCGTGTCATCCTGTTCGATGAGCCCACGAGGGGAATCGACGTGCAGGCGAAACAACAGATGTTTCAGATCATCTACGATCTGAGCAGGAAGGGAATCAGTTCGCTCGTTGTCTCCAGCGAACTGGAAGAGCTGCTCGATATCTGCCACAGGATCCTGGTGATGCGCTCCGGCCGCATCGTCGCTACGCTTGATCCTCGCCGAACGACCATTGAACAGCTCGTTGTTACATGCATGGAAGATGGAACACGATCATGAAACGCCTGAT
>JAGDMJ010000320.1 GCA_017860555.1 Bacteroidota bacterium | reverse complement strand
CGGGACAACCTGAGCTTCAGACCAGCTGCCGCCCCTTCCCTCCCGGTGGATCGGCAGCACTTATTAAAGTGATCTTGGTCCTGCGAACGGCGTTCTGTCCCATATCGCTACTTCCCGGGAGTGTGCGCAAATTGCTTCAGACCTGCGGTTCGTCGCATGCAACGCGACATTTCCACCCGTCGTGTTGGTACCCAATGGAGCGCCATCGTTGTACAATCGCGGCAGTGGCGGAGGATTCAGCCCCAAGTGGACCTATCGCATCTTTCCAGCAGCTGAGAAAGCGGGCTGAAGTGAGGCAGCCCACAGAGGGAGCGTCGAGGAAGGCAGCCAATCCCACCTATCCATCTCAAGCTCCCGGTCCTATTGCAGAAACCACATGAGAAACACAAAAACGCATTTTGCCGCACAGATCATGATCACGAACACACTGACGCTGATTCTTGCTCCGTGGCTGTTCGCGCAGAAAGCCGGGGCGGTTGCGGCCTCGGATTCGCGGGCGGCCATCAGGCACGTCACAACCTCCGATGGAGTTGACCTGTACGTGGAGGTGAAAGGCACAGGTACCCCGTGCCTTTACATTCACGGCGGGCCGGGTTCCGGAAGTTACTGGATGGAGAAGTTCTCCGCGGGCCTCCTGGAGCGGTACCTTCAAATGGTCTACCTCGACCAGAGGGGCGTAGCGCGCTCCTCGAGTCCGAAGGACGGCAATTATTCCATGGACAGGATGGTGAGGGATTTCGAGGAGGTAAGGACTGCTCTGGGGATACGTAGGTGGCTTACCATGGGCCACTCCATTGGGGGCATCATGCAGATGGGCTATGCGAAGCGCCACCCCGACATCGTCCAGGGAATGATAATGCTCAACTGTGGCTATAACCTGAATGAACTCGGCAGCAAAACGTGGATCCTGAGGGCCTGCGAGATGCTCGGCGTCAAGGACACGAAACCATATGCCGATGAGTCGGTCCCCGCCATGGACCGGGTTGCGAGGATCCGGAGAGAACTCGACCAGAAGGGCATCGCATGGAAACTGTCCTATGCGTCAAGGAAGAACAAAGAACTCATGGATGCCACGTTCGACGAAGTTCCCAATTGGAACAAGGACCTTGAAAGGATCGCGCTGTCGATGCCGGACTACTGGGAAAACTACAAACCGCAGACGAAGGACATGCAAATGCCGGTGCTGGTCTTTTACGGAAAGACAGATTGGACAGTCGGCCCCGAGCATTACACGGGCCTGGAGTTTCCCCGGATGATGCTGTGGGGAAGCGATGTCGGCCACGTTGCGATCATGGAAAACAGGCCCGATCTGGAGAAAGCGATCACCAGCTACCTCTTCAAGTACGAGTTCCTGCCGGCGAAAAAAGAGTAGCAGTGCCAAAAGTTGCCCGGTCTCGTCGTCAACAAGAAGAGCCCGCGGCAAACATTATCGTGGTCCGGCCCCGGGAGGCGCACGCGCGGCAGATCGCTCCGAACTTCCTCGACTACGCCATCATCTTTGCCTATTTCGTGCTGATCCTCTGGACGATTACAAGCTCCGGGAGAGGATGGTCTCGACGCACCAGTTCCTGCTCGCGGGCCGCTGCAATAAGCAGAGATGTGCCCAAAACCCGTACCCAATGGAGCGCTTTCGCTGTATGATCGCGGCAGTGGCGGAGGATTCAACCCCAAATCGACCTATCGCATCTTTCCAGCAGCTGAAAAAGCGGGCTGAAGTGAGGCAGCCCACAGAGGGAGCGTCGAGGAAGGCAGCCAGTCCTACATATCCATCACCGACGTGCCTTCCTGCGTGCCCTCTGTCAGGTGCTGATAAGGGGTCATATATCGACTGAAACGTCTGGGCCTCGGCTACGGCTGCATCTTATCCCAGCCGCGTCGCTGGATAAGGCCTTTTGGCGTACTCCTACCCCTACCTACCTTGATGCGGAAAGCAGCGCGAGGTCGCTTTGTCCGGGGTAACTTCCGCGATCGCTACATCAGGGGAGCTTGGGACGTGAATACCGGAATGCTGAAATCCGCCAGGCCAAGGAAGGATAGGCCGCCTCATTGCCTGTCAGCCTTCTGATCCGGGTGCCGACGTCCCTTCCTGCGTGCCCTCTGTCAGGCGCTGATAACGGGTGATATGTCGCGACTCCCGCAACCGTGCCCTTTGGATGCGACCCCAGTTTGCATCGGAGCCGAGTTGCCGGATGCGGCTTTGGGGCACACCCCTACCTATTGCAGTGCCTGGCCGGTGTTCTCGCCTTCCGCTCCGCCTCGAAAGTCCTTTGCCTCGATTCCGGCAAGCTCACCGCGTCCGGGTCCCACCGGTGGAGCCGTAATCCGCAATACCTCGGCTGGTTCCTGTTCTTGCTGGGATTCGCCCTGACGGATTGGTCCCTGTGGTGCCTTGCTGCTCTCCTGGTGGTTGCCGCCAGCCTCCACCTGCTGGTGCTGATTGAGGAAGAACACCTTCGCCGTGTCTTCGGGGAACCCTATCGCGAATACTGCCGCCGGGTCCCGCGCTACTGTTCGAATGCTCTCATGGCCTTGATCAGCTCTGCCTCGATCCCGGGCTCCATGGTCACGTGGCCGGCCTTTTCCACGATGACCAGCTTGGACTGGGGCAGCTTCTTGTGGAGCCTGTAGGCGGTGAGTGGAGGACAAATCTCGTCGTGGCGGCCGTTGATTATTGTCAGGGGAATGTCGGCGAGCTTGGCTGCGTCTCTCAGAAGTTGACCCTCCTCCAGGAAACATGCGTTAGCCATGTAGTAGTTCTCGAGCAAAGCAAAGGTGTAGACATTCATGTCCCGCAACACCCGGTCGAGAGTCTCGTCCGGGATCTCCAGGAAGGCGATCTTCCCCTCGTATTTCGCCCAGACCCGTGCGCACCTGTCGCGGACCGCCGGATCGTCCGACTGCAGTTTTGCCAGGAGTTGCGAGGCATAGTTCTTTTTGTCAGGTTCACTGACGCAGGACAGCAGGGCATCGTAAGCCTCGGGAAATGTCCAGGCCGTTCCGCCGTGATAGTAGTGGTCAAGCTCGTCTTTCGTGGCCGTGAACACGCCCCGGATCACCATCCCGCTGACATTTTGCGGATAGGACTCGGCATAGGCGAGCGCCAGAGTAGACCCCCAGGAGCCGCCAAAAAGTATCACTTTGCCCAAGCCCAGGCTTAGGCGCAACTTTTCGATATCCTCAACAAGGTTTGCGGTCGTGTTCTCTCGCAACTCCGCCTGGGGCCTGCTCAGGCCACAGCCGCGCTGATCGTGGAGAACGACGTGAAACTTCTCCAAGTTGAAATAGTGGAAATCGGCCGCCGTGCAGCCGCCCCCGGGTCCTCCGTGCAGGAACATCGCGGGCCTCCCCGCCGGATTGCCCCCCAGCTGATAATAGATTTCGTGTATATCGGAAACCCTGAGGTGTCCGGTTTTGTAAGGCTTGTCGGAAGGCCTGGCGTTGGAGCCGGTCTGGCCGAAACCTGACAGCCCGCCGAGGCACAGCATGAGTGGTAGAAAGACGAAGCTTCTTCTCTTCATCGAGCTTCCCTCCATAATGAGACCGCTCACGCCTGCCGCAAAACCTGCAGCTTTCGCGATTGCGACAATACGGCAAAGATATCCACTCGATTATAGATCCACTACGACCGGGCGCCCTTGAATAATGCGGGTCAAGAGGATGCACCCCCAAAAAAAGGGGACAGCGTAGCCTGTCACCGTTTTTGTGGGGAACGTCCGGACTACCCTAGACGTCTATGCATGTGCGATGAGCAAAAAGCCGGACAATCTTCAGGGCGCGCTGGACCTCCTGATCCTTCGGACTTTGTCCTCGCGGGGACCGATGCACGGATACGGAATCGCGGTCCATATCGAGCGGGTTTCCGGCGATGCCCTCAAGTTGGAAGAAGGATCCCTCTACCCGGCCCTGCACAGAATCGAGCAGGCGGGCTGGATCAGCTCCCAGTGGAAACTGACGGAGCACCGGCGCCGGGCCAAGTATTACCGCATCACCCCGGCCGGCGCGAGGCGGCTGATCGAAGAGGAGAAGACCTGGCAGATGGTCACTGACGGTGTATCAAGGGTTCTGAAGTACACATAAAAAGGATAGTCGGAATAAGCTGCCTCATCCGCGGCGAGGCTTCTGGATCCGACCGCCGTCGGCCGCCGCGCGTGCCCTTCCTCGGGTTCCGACAAAGGGCTATATGTCGCCTACAACGTCTGCGCTCAATTCGAGACGCATTATACGCAGGAACGGCTCCCCACACCTCCAGATCGACGTGGCGGCAGCACTCGCTGAGGCTCTAATCTGCGGGGATCAATCGCAGAAAGGCTCCAGTAACCGATCTTTCCCTTCGCGTTAGTAACTGAATCAGTAGCACTTGCGGGGATTTCAGTGGGTCAGTTGTCCGGATACGGCGTTACATTCCACGACTTCGGATCCGTCCTCAGTCAACTCAATGATTCGTTCTGATGTTCGGATGTGGAACGGAACGCTACTTCGGGGGATGCAGCCCCAGCACTACATCGAGCCCGACTGTGTCGGTGCGAAATTCTCTGGTCGAGAACCGGGTCTTGCCGC
>JAGDMJ010000319.1 GCA_017860555.1 Bacteroidota bacterium | reverse complement strand
GGTCTGGCGTATATCTATCAGTACGGTACGAAGCTCTATGAAAAGCAGAAACTGATTTCGTTGAATGTCGAACTGCCGTACCAGCTGTCGAAAGACCTGTCGGGGTACGTGAAAGTCGGGGGAAAACTGAAATGGCTCGACCGATTGTTCGATCAGGAACAGTACGGCTGCGCGAACCTTCAGTATGGCGGGAGCTGGACAGGAGCGGTTTCTCAGCTGGTCAAACGGGCGGAACAGATGTATCCTTCAGACTTCAATGCCCAGGCCGAGTCCACCCTCATCGCCGGTAAACATGTATGGCCGATCACCCGGTTCCTGGACAACTTCGGCAGGGACGATTTTCTGGACGGCCGTTATTCGATGGGGATTGTGTACAGCCAGGACCTCATGATGAAACTGACCAATTCGCTCCGGACGCTGGACTCCAGATACTGGCAATACTACGCGATCGGGTCACGCGGGAGCGACTACACCGGTTACGAGAGGTATCAGGCGGCGTACGCAATGGCGACGCTCAACATCGGCCAGGAGATCACCCTTCTCGGGGGTGTCCGGTATGATGGTGACTACACGATCTATCAGGGGCAGAGTTTCCGCGATGTCGTGGTCAACGGCTGGTCCCAGCAGCTCCCCGCCGACGTCCAGTACAACACCAACACGCGGTCGAACAATTTTCTGCTCCCCATGGTGCACCTCAAGTTCCAGCCGTATGACTGGATGATCCTGCGACTCGCGGCCACGGAGACCGTGACGCGCCCGGACTATTCCATGTATGCCCCGATCACCAGCATCAATTCGTACCAGTCCTATGTGAAGGCGGCAAACGGCGAACTCAAAGACTCGAGGTCGAAGAATCTCGATGCCTCCCTTTCGCTGCATGAACAGCACCTCGGTCTCCTGACGGTCTCTCCATTTTACAAGGAGATCGAGGACCTGATCATGTTTACGACAGTCACCAGGATGGATACCTCGATCATGAAGGTATTCCCCGGCGAGCTCAACATCCCCAGCTCGTGGATGCCAAGCGCTCCTCAGGTTGACACCTGGATGAACAATGACTCCCCGGCACGGTACAAGGGCATAGAACTCGACTGGCAGACGCATTTCTGGTACTTGCCGTCGGTGTTACAAGGACTGATCTTCAACATGAACTATACCTACATTGAGTCCACCATCGACGTTCAGAAGTTCAAGGTCTACCAAACCACAAGATTCGTTCCGCCCCGCAGCTACGTTACCACGTTCAACCTTGTGGACACGATGCGGACCGCGCGGATGGTTGATCAGCCGACGCATATTATGAACATGACGCTGGGCTATGATTACGAAGGCTTCTCGGTCCGTGTCTCATATCTCTGGCAATCAGACCGGGTGACGTATGTTGGCGACACCGAGTACACGGATTCTTTCACGTCGTCCTACGATCGCTGGGATATTGCGGTGCAGCAACGCTTCGGCAACAATATCCAGCTCTATCTCAATTTCAACAACATTAATAACAAGCACGACGAGAGCCTTCAGGGACACAACGCGACCAGCCCGACGTCTCTGCAATATTATGGCCCCACGATCGACCTTGGCGTTCGTTTGAAGTTTTAAGAGAGATGGAGAAGTTGAGGCAGACACACACAATTCACGAGGGTCATTCACCAATCACACAAGGAGCAAGTTATGAAGACATCTTGGTATCTTTTGCTCTTGGTTTTTCTGCTCGGGGCGTTACTCCTCCCCTCCCAGGCGGCACGGGCGCAGACGGTCATCAGCGGCGATACAATGTACGTCGAGTGGTCGGATCTTGGAACCCCGCCGCTACCGGCCATTAACGCCCTCCGGAACGCCGTGTATGGAGACACGGTTGCCGGTGGCGCGCGCGCCAATCTGAACCGTGTGTACGTGCTCAAGCTGAACGGTATCTACTGGCTTTCCGACCGCATCGAGAACAACGGTTTTCCGTTGAAGCTCGTCGGCGAGCCCTACACCATGGGCGATGCGATGCACTATCCGGCTCAATTGCAGCTGACGGACCTCCGGCAGGACGGGACAGGCGCGGACACGCGGTTGATCACCGGCTTGCATGACATCGAGTTGAGAAACCTCTGGATCACCGGCCGGACCAACGCGCAGGGGGTACAGACGGCCTATCAACCGATCCAGATCGACGCAAAGAACCACACGTTCATTTTTGAGAACAACATCATCGAGCAAAGCAACTTTGCCGTCATTGCGTTCACCGCGACGGGCAACAGGATCCACTATTACAACAACAAGTTCCGCAACCTGATCGGTTCGCCCAGCACCCAGCAGTGGGAAGGGCGCGGCATTTCGATCTGGGCTGACCAGGATACAGTCATTGTGGAGAACAACACCTTTTTCAACCTGGAATTCGCCCCGTTTCAGCTGGAAGGAGGAGCGGCCAAGTATATCCGGTTCAACCATAATACCATCGTGAACAACGGCCGGGGCATCAACGTCGGCAACTGGTTCCAGAGTGCGTACTGGGTCAACAACCTGATCATCAATGCCTGGTGGCATGGAGAAGGATCTGCAGATCTGAACAACTCCGGCCGCGATCCGCGCAACACCCATGCCGGGCTCTTCACCATCGGGGCGCTGCCGTCCAGCTACGGGGTGGAAGAAGGGCGCCGCATCGTGATCGGAAAGACGTGGGCCTATCTCGATCCGAGGTTCAAGACGTTTGGCGGCGATACCATTGCCCAGGCTACGTTCGTCGACCCGGTGACCAAGCTCGATTTCCTCGACAAGTATACCGAGCACATGAACGTCGGACACGCGGGGACGACGGACACCGTTTGGCTTTCCGCTCTCCCTGCCGGTATGTGGTATCCTCTGGACGACGCGGATTGGCAGAAGCCGAAGTTCCCTGACAGAACCGGCGCCACAATGATCGACTCCATGTGGTCAAACATTACCATGCTTCGGGCGGGTGTCACCCCGGCAACGCCGTTCTTCTACAAGCCAGTTGCCAACCCTTCGGACGCGTCATGGCCGCTGCCGGAGAATTTCAGTTATACCGACGCCAGCTTGCTGACCGCAGGCACCGATGGTCTGCCCATTGGAGACCTGAACTGGTTCCCGACGCAGCTGGCGACGTTCCACGCGAACAAAGAGAACTTCGTGTCCCAGATTGAGGCTCTTGGCGGGGCAGTCGTGACCTTCAAGGTCGATTCCACTGCCGAAGCGGAATTCGCGACCATGAGTGGGACCGCCGCGTTGGACAAGTTCTCCGGGTTTTCGTACTTCTACATGCAGAATGGCGGGTTCATCCAGTGGGATTTCGATCTCACCACGGCCGGCCAGTACGGATTGAATATCTGGAGCAGTTTGAGGGGACAGGATATGCGCGGTGAGCATACGTTCATCAATGGGCAGGCGATTCACGATGTCCAGGGATGGGGCGAGTTGATTTACACCTCATCACAGAAATACGCGGCTGACCCGAGCGTGCGAGGCCCGGGCATACACCTCGACTGCAACCAGTGGAACTGGTACTACTATCCGAAAGATTCCATCCTTGCTGCAGACCAGCCGAAGCTGCAATTCATTGTCGGCCACAACACGATCAGGATCACGCCTTCGTGGGGGTATCAGAATTTCGCGGGGATCGACCTGATTCCTGAAGGCGTGGACATTACTCCCAAGGGATCGCAGTACGCGACTCCGGTGATTGCCCTCCGCGCTCCCGACGCCACGTCGGGAATCGTCACCCCGATGGGCGAAGGAGCCAAGTGGGTGCCGTCGCTGTTCAAATCGGCTGATCTTGGCACGGCCGGAACGATCGCGTTCAATCTGACCGCCCCGAACACCGGTACCTATCGCATGCGGGTGTTCGGCTGCAATCCTGGTTCCACTCCGGCGACCCTCGAAATCAAGGAAGGTGGCTCTATTCTTCATAGCCCGATACTTCCCGCGAAGGCTGATTCCACCGGCTCTGACGTTCTATCCTCTGCCTTCGCATTGACTGCCGGGGAGCATACCATCACGCTCAGTGGCGCGAATGTGAAGATCGATTATATCCAGTTGATTCAGGAGGTGGTGGGAGCAGTGGAGCCGGGTGGTATCCCGGGCACGTTTGCACTCGACCAGAATTATCCGAACCCGTTCAACCCGAGCACGACGATCAACTTCTCTCTCGGGAAAGCGACAAACGTGAAACTGGTTGTGTTCAACCTCCTCGGCCAGCAGGTCGCCACACTGATCAATGAAAAGCTGCCGGCCGGTGCGCATACGGCGGTGTTCAAGGCGAACAGCATGGCCACGGGCGTCTATTTCTACCGCCTGGAAGCCGGTTCATTCGTTGATGTCAAGAAGATGCTGCTCCTCAAGTAGGAGTGCGCTGTACGGTACCTGTATGATTGACAGGACGGCCGATGGAGACAGGTGTCGGCCGTCCTGTTTGTGTTTGAACCAGTCCACGATTGACGTGTTCCATAGCAGTGACTTCCCTGGAAGTCAACAGGCGACGGAGGACCCATGCGCTCTACCCATCTATGGTGTGTGTCGCTGGCACTCGTGTTCGGGATATGTGCCGCCGGAGCACAGCCGAG
>JAGDMJ010000002.1 GCA_017860555.1 Bacteroidota bacterium | reverse complement strand
CGATATGAAAAACTGGGTTTCCCCCTTGCGCGATGCGAAGTGCAGACCCTGGAGAGCCGCGGCGGTGAGCAGGCCGATTCTCTCCTGCTGCTTCTCAAGATCGATGAAGGGCAGCGGGTGAAGATCGAGGAGATCCGGGTGGCGGGCAACCGCGAGACGAAAGCATCCGTGGTCGTGCGCGAGACGCGTCTGAATCCCGGCGAGATGTACAATCCCGAGAAAGTGAACGCGATCAGGACTCGCCTCAATCGGCTGAACATTTTCGCTTCCGTTGCCGAGCCTCAGCTCTACATGCGGGACACGACGGGAGGACTGCTCATCACGGTGCAGGAAGGGAATACCAACACATTCGACGGTGTTGTGGGATACGTCCCGGGCGAGGCTCCGTCTCAGTCGGGGTATTTCACCGGGCTGGTCTCCGTCGGGATGAGGAATCTCTTTGGATCAGGGCGGAAGCTGAACGTCCGATGGCAGCGGGAGGACAGATATTCGCAAGAGCTGGGATTCCGTTACATCGAACCATGGATCTTCGGAGCTCCGGTGAACGTGGGTGGGGGCTTTCTCCAACGTCAGCAGGACAGCAGCTATGTCCAGCGCACGATCGACGGCGCAGCCGACCTCATGCTGTCCGAAGAATTGTCCGTGGGCCTCCTGGTTCGCTCGGAGGATGTGATCCCCTCCATTGATTCATCACATGTGAGCAGCAGCCGGCAGAGTTCGACCCTGGCGCTGGGCGCAAATATCCTGTACGATACGCGAAATGACCTGTACAGCCCCACATCCGGGGCCCGTTACAGGATCGAATACAGCTACGGGAACAAGACGCTCGCTCAAGAGGCCTCGCACACCATCCAGAATTCAGGCAAATCACCCGTCCAGAAGCTCCTGGTGGACCTGGATTTCTTCATCCCGGTATTTGCACGACAGGTGGTTGCCTTTGGACTGCACGGCTACGAAGTCCGCGGGAACGATATACAGGAAAGCGACATGTTCAGGTTCGGCGGCGCTAGAACATTGCGGGGGTACCGCGAAAACCAGTTTTTGGGCTCGCGTGTCGCGTGGACGAATGCCGAGTATCGGTTCCTCCTCGGTCGGCGCTCGTTCCTTTTCGGATTTCTGGACAGCGGGTATTATTTCCGCCCGGCCGATCCGGAGCAAGGCACCCCGGCGGCAGATGGATTCAAGTATGGCTACGGCCTCGGATTGAGGACCGACACCCCGCTGGGGAACATCAGCGTGAGCTTCGCGCTCGGGCAAGGCGATTCGTTCAGTATGGGCAAGATCCATATCGGGTTAATCAATGACTTCTGAGGAAGCAGAACGGCAGAGTTGCCTGCTGCGGTTGGAGCATTCCCTGCGGATCGGTCACGTCCGGCACATTGCGGGTGTTGATGAGGCGGGACGCGGTCCTCTGGCCGGGCCGGTCGTTGCGGCTGCCGTGGTGTTCCCTTCCGGCGTCTATCTCCCTGGGGTGGACGATTCAAAGAAATTGACCCCGGCATTTCGTGAGGAACTCTATGGTCGTATCATGCAATCGGCGCTCTCCGTAGGCGTGGGAATCATCTCACACGAGGAGATCGACGAAATCAACATTCTGAACGCAACGTTCCGCGCGATGCATGCGGCGGTGACAAACCTCTCCGTGCAACCAGACCATCTGCTTATCGATGGCCACATCTTCCCGGGGGGAGGCGTGCCTTTCACCGCTGTGATCGGGGGGGACGGGCTCTGCTTCTCGATCGCGGCAGCATCGATCATCGCCAAGGTGACCCGGGACCGGATCATGTGCGGCTATGATGCGCAGTTTCCGGGCTACGGATTTGCCATCCACAAAGGATACGCGACGCAAGCGCATCGTGACGCGATCGCGCGCCTGGGCTTTTGTGCCATCCACCGCCGCTCGTTTCATCTGAAGACCTGTGCGGATACAGGACATGTGACTGAAAAGGAGGATCTATGCGACTCGCTCAGCCACAGGGGAGAGGAAGCGGCAACAAGCAAAAGGGGGACCTCGGAGAAGAGATAGCCGCGGATTTCCTTGAACGTCTCGGCTATACGATCGTTGAGAAAAAGTTCAAGTATGGGCGCATCGGGGAAATCGACATTGTCGCACGCGACGGCGATGTTCTGGTCTTCTGCGAGGTGAAGACCCGGACCAGTGACCGCTGCGGCGATCCGGAATATGCGCTGACGCGGAGAAAGCAGGAGCAGGTCCGCTACCTGGCCAAAGCATACCTTTACCGGTACGGGATCGACGAACAGGAGGTCAGGTTCGATGTGGTCGCGATCCGGTTTGATGGGCCCGGTCCGAAGATCGACTATTTCAAGGCTGCTTTCGACATCATTGCCGGTTGATCGATTTCTGTTGACCCCTGACGGTCAACAGGTCCCATGGACTCACCGAAAGAGCCCTTCCGGCTCCCGGAGAGTCCGCCGGGGCCCGAGCCTCAGACTTCACGCTCGGTCTCGACCGAACCGGCAGGGCTCGCAAGAAGAAAATTGCATGCTGTGCCAGTGCACCACCAATGAAAGGCTCCCATGAACGCTCTCCCTCTGATCATCATTACTCTCTGTGTGATGGCTATCGCGTACCGCTATTACAGCGCTTTCATCGCGGCCAAAGTGGTAGCCCTTGACGACAAGCGAATCACGCCCGCACACACCATGAAGGACGGTCAGAATTATGACCCGACCAACAAGTGGGTGCTATTCGGCCATCATTTCGCGGCCATCGCCGGCGCGGGGCCGCTGATCGGCCCGGTACTTGCCGCACAGTTCGGTTTCCTCCCGGGATTCCTCTGGCTTCTCATCGGAGTCGTGATTGCGGGTGCGGTGCATGATTTCACGACGCTCGTCGCATCGGTCCGCCGCAACGGTCGGTCGCTGGCGGAGATAGCGCGCAACGAGATCAGCCCGCTGGCAGGGACCATCGGCTCCATCGCCATTCTGATCATCCTCGTGATCGCCCTCGCGGGGCTCGGCCTCGCCGTGGTCAATGCCCTGCGGGAAAGCTCGTGGGGGACTTTCACCATCGCGATGACGATTCCCATCGCGCTGTTCGTGGGACTCTGGATGTACCGGATACGACCCGGGAAGATCGCCGAGGCGAGTGCCATCGGCGTCATTGCCGTTGTTGCCGCTGTGGTCTTCGGCCATTACATCCCCGATTCGTTCCTCGGTCCATATTTCACCCTCTCAACCGAAGGGATCGTGATCGCGATGGCCATTTACGGGTTCGTGGCCTCGGTTCTCCCCGTCTGGCTGCTGCTCGTGCCCCGCGACTACCTGAGTTCCTACATGAAGATCGGCACCATCGCGCTGCTGGTCATCGGCGTGGTCGTGGTGCACCCGGATTTGAAGATGCCGGCGATCACGGAGTTCGTCGGGGGTGGGGGGCCCATTTTTTCCGGGAAACTCTTCCCGTTCCTCTTCGTGACGATCGCGTGCGGGGCGATCTCGGGATTCCATGCTCTTGTTGCCTCCGGCACGACCCCCAAGATGCTGAACAAAGAGTCGGATGCCCGGTTCATTGGCTATGGTGCGATGTTGATGGAAGGGCTGGTAGGGGTCATCGCACTCATCGCGGCCTGCTCCCTGCATCCGGGTGATTACTACGCGATCAACCTCTCGCCGGAGAAGTTTGCGGCGCTTGGAATGCCGACCGTCAATCTGACAGAGCTTTCGCGAGAAGTCGGTGAGACTGTCGCCGGCCGCCCCGGAGGCGCGGTTTCCCTGGCTGTGGGGTTCGCCCAGATCTTCGCCGGCCTTCCGGGACTCCAGTCGTTCATGTCGATCTGGTACCATTTTGCCATCATGTTCGAGGCGCTCTTCATCCTGACCACGATCGACGCGGGGACGCGCGTTGCGCGCTTCATGGTGCAGGAATTCGGCGGGAGGGTCTGGAAGCGGTTCGCCAGGACGGACTGGTTGCCGGGGAACATCATTGCGACGACGCTCGTCGTGTTCTCGTGGGGATATTTCCTCTGGACAGGAAATATCAGCACCATCTGGCCGATGTTTGGCACCGCCAACCAATTGCTTTCCGCCGTGGCGCTTGCCGTTGCCACCAGTGCCATCATCAACTCGGGCAAGGAGCGCTATGCCTGGGTGACACTCGTCCCGATGATTTTCGTCGCGGTGACGACCCTGGTGGCGAGCTGGCTCAATATCACCGACACCTATCTGCCGCTGATGTCACGGCCGGGGACGCAGGTCCAGGGACTCGTGAACACGTTGCTGACGGTGGTCATGATGATTTGCGCGGTGGTGGTTCTCGTGGAGGCATGCCGCCGGTGGTACAGGGTACTCGTCAAAGGGGAGTACCTGGTGCACGGGCAGGTGGTGTCATCGTCAGCGAACGACTTCACACCGCCGACGTTTGGTTGCTGCTAGAACGCTATTTTCCGTGACTGCTGACTCACTGCCTGCTGACTACGCCGACTGGCACCTGACTACTGATTTTCGTATCTTTGTCCCCGGAGATCATTGAGAATTGCCGAAGCGCACCGACCTTCAATCCATTCTGATCATAGGTTCAGGCCCGATCGTCATCGGTCAGGCCTGCGAGTTCGATTATTCCGGAACCCAGGCCTGCAAGGTGCTGCGTGAGGAAGGATACCGCGTCATCCTCATCAACAGCAATCCGGCCACCATCATGACCGACCCGGACCTGGCCGACCGGACCTACATCGAGCCTATCACCCCGTATTTCGTCGAAAGAATCATCGAGCGCGACCGACCGGACGCAATCCTTCCCACGATGGGTGGGCAGACGGCGCTGAATACTGCCGTTGCCCTGGCGGAGAGCGGGGTACTCGCAAAGTACGGCGTTGAGCTGATCGGCGCCAAGCTGGAGGCGATCAAGAAGGCGGAGGATCGGGAACTGTTCAAGGCCACCATGGACAGGGCCGGCCTGCAGACCCCACGCGGCGGCTTTGTGCGTTCGCTCGAAGAGGCCAGGAAGCTTATCGAGTTCATCGGATTCCCGATCATCATTCGTCCCTCGTTCACGCTTGGCGGCACGGGAGGCGGAATTGCGAAAGGTCCGGAGGACTTTGAAGCTGCCGTGGAGCACGGCCTTGAAGCCAGCCCGATCCATGAGGTCCTGCTCGAAGAGTCGGTCATCGGCTGGAAGGAGTATGAGCTGGAGGTGATGCGCGACCTCAACGACAACGTCGTGATCATCTGCTCCATTGAGAATTTCGACCCCATGGGAGTCCATACCGGCGATTCCATCACCGTTGCTCCTGCCCAGACCCTGACGGACAAGGAATACCAACGGATGAGGGATGACGCCATCAAGATTATCCGAGCGATCGGTGTGGAGACCGGCGGATCGAACATCCAGTTCGCCGTGGACCCGAACACGGGGCGCTCCCTTGTGATCGAAATGAATCCCCGCGTCTCGCGCTCTTCGGCCCTTGCATCCAAGGCCACGGGTTTTCCTATTGCCAAGATCGCGGCAAAGCTGGCCGTCGGCTACACCCTCGATGAGATCCCCAACGACATCACGAAACAGACCCCAGCATCCTTCGAGCCCACGATCGACTACACGGTCGTCAAAATTCCGCGGTGGGACTTCGAGAAATTCAAGGGGGTCGATGAGACCCTCGGCGTGCAGATGAAGTCGGTGGGCGAGGCAATGGCGTTCGGCCGGACGTTCAAGGAAGCGCTCCAGAAGGCTCTTCGCTCGCTTGAACAGGGGCGCTCGGGCCTCGGCGCTGACGGGAAGGATGTTGTGGATATCCTGAAGCTTGACGAGGCGGGAAAAGATGAATGGCGGAAACGGGTCCGGGATCGGCTTAGCATCTCCCGGCCCGATAATGTCTTCTATCTTCGCTACGCATTCCAGCTCGGCATGACGATCGAGGATCTGCACGGCATCACCCGCATTGATCGCTGGTTCCTCTTCAACATCAAGCAGATCGTGGACCTGGAGGCGGAACTGCGCGGGGCGGGGGGAGCGGCGGACCGGGATCTGATCCTCAAGGCGAAGCAATACGGGTTCTCGGACACGCAACTCGGGTTTGTTCTCGGAAAAGGGGAACTGGCGGTGCGGGCCATGAGGAAATCCATGGGGATCCGCCCCGTTTTCAAGACCGTAGACACTTGCGCTGCGGAGTTTGCCGCCGAAACGCCGTATCATTACTCCACCTATGAAACCGAGAATGAGTCGGTACGATCCACCCGGAAAAAAGTCATCATCCTCGGGGGTGGACCGAACAGGATCGGACAGGGCATTGAGTTCGATTATTGCTGCGTTCACGGAGTGATGGGTCTCGCAGAGGAAAAGTACGAGACCATCATGGTCAATTGCAATCCGGAGACGGTGTCGACCGACTACGACACCACGGACAAACTCTACTTTGAGCCGTTGACGTTCGAGGACGTGCTCAACATCTGCGAGCAGGAGCAGCCCGAGGGCGTGATCGTGAGCTTCGGCGGGCAGACCCCGTTGAAGCTGGCGAAGCCCCTTGAGGCCCAAGGCATCCGGATCCTCGGCACATCGCCCGAAGGCATCGACCTTGCCGAGGACAGGAAGAGATTCGGAAAGCTTCTGGATGATCTGAAGATCCCCTGTCCGCCATACGGCACTGCGTCTGACCTGCCCACGGCACTGGCAGTGGCCCAGCGTGTGGGATACCCCGTACTCGTACGCCCGTCCTATGTCCTGGGAGGGCGTGCCATGGAAATCTGCTACAACGACAAGGGGCTTTCGGAGTACATGGGGAAGGCGGTCAATGTCTCCCCGGACCATCCCGTTTTGATCGATCGATTCCTGGAAGACGCGTTTGAATTCGATGTGGACGCGGTCTGTGACGGCACGGATGTTTTTATCGGCGGGGTGATGCAGCATATTGAAGAAGCGGGCATACACTCCGGCGATAGCGCCTGTGTGCTTCCCCCGTACGCGGTGACGCCCGAACAGTTGCAGATCCTGATGCAATACACCCGTCGACTTGCTCTGGCTTTGCATGTCGTCGGTCTGGTGAACATCCAGTATGCGATGCAGGATGGGGTGATCTATGTCCTGGAGGTGAACCCCCGTGCCTCACGCACGGTCCCTTTTGTCAGCAAATCGACCGGAATTCCGCTCGCGAAGGTTGCCGCCAAATTGATGATCGGCCGCACGCTGAAAGACCTGGATATCAAAGGGTACGGGTGGGCGAAACACGTCTCGGTGAAGGAATCGGTCTTCCCGTTCTCCAAATTCCCCAGCGCCCGCCATTTTCTTGGCCCGGAGATGAGATCCACAGGGGAGGTGATGGGGATCTCCGATAGCTTCGGGGTTTCTTTTGCGAAGGCGTCAATGGCCGCGGGGAGCACATTGCCCCAGGACGGAACGGTGTTTGTCAGTCTGAATGACAACGACAAGAACGACCGTGCGGCGAACATCGTTAAGAACTTTGTGCGGCTGGGGTTCAACGTGATTGCCACCGAGGGCACATCGAAGTTCCTGAAGGAACATGGCATCCGGAACCGGCCGGTCTTGAAGGCAAGCGAAGGGACGTTGAACATTATCGACGTGATTCGCAATGGGTGGGTGCAGCTGATCGTCAACACGCCGTTGGGCCAGGTCTCGCGCGAGGACGAGCATGCCATCGGCCAGGCTGCCTACGAGCACAAGGTAACATACATTACGACCCTTTCGGCGGCCGCGTCCGCGGCGAAGAGCATCGAGCAGGTGCGGGAGCGGCAGCTTTCCGTGATGAGCATCCAGGAGTATCATGAGCTTGCCCGTCAGGGAGGCAGGACCGAGCAACCGGAATCGCTGGAAGATTGCACCAGGGTGGTAGAGTATATCCGATCATTCCAAATGTGACAGGTCCATGAAGAACACGAGTCGACTGGCGATCCTTGGGGAGCTCTGGGCGTTCATGCGGGTACGCAAGAAGTGGTGGCTGGGGCCAATCGTGATGGTTCTGCTTCTTCTGGGGCTGCTCCTGGTCTTCACGCAGGGTTCCGCGCTGGCGCCATTCATCTACACCCTGTTCTAACAGATCAACCCCTACAAATAGCCGTTCTCCCGGTACCACCGGTACGCTGCCAGGATCGTCTCATCAAATGGCGTGACCGTGTATCCCAATTCCCGTTCGGCCTTCGCGGAACTGTACCAGTTGTAGATCCCGGCGTTGACCATCAGATCCATCGTGATCGGGGGCTCTTTGCTCAGGAATCCGAATATCGCCTCGATCAGCTTCGTGACCGTGTGCAGGACGGGGATCGGGATCCTTGCAACGGGAGTCCTGCCGCCGATAAGGTCCGCAGTCCTGGTGAAGGCCTCCCGGGTGGTCATGTTGACGCCGCCGAGAATATAGCGCTCCCCACAGCGACCCCGTTCAGCGGCACGGATCATCCCCTTCACCACGTCTCCCACATAGACAACATTCATGCCCCCGTCAATGTAGAAGAGTGTCGTCCCTTTTCTTGCGTTTGTCAACAACGAGCCGCCGTGGAAGTTTATGTCACGTTCTCCGATTATGACGGAGGGATTGACAATAACTGCGTTGAGGCCTTTCTTCACTCCTTTGAGGACTTTGAGCTCCGCCAGTCGCTTGCTGTATTTGTAGCCGGGTTCTTCGGGCCAGTTGTAGGGGGTCTCTTCGTCCGCAAGGTGTTGATGCTGAGGATGACCCAGGGCAGCAATGGAGCTGACGTGGACCAGCCGGGTCACGCCTTCCGAGAGGCACGCGGTGATCACGTTGCTTGTTCCCTCGACGTTCACGGCGAGCTGTTCTTCCCATCGGGCCTTCCAATACTTCACGATCGCGGCCGTGTGAAAAACCGTATCACAGGTATGGATGGCTTCTTTCAGGGAGGCCGGATCTCGGATGTCCCCGAGATAATGCCGTGCGTCGATACCGGCGATGGCGCGAAGGTCGGATGAACGGCGTCGGAGTATCCGGACCTCGGTGCCTTGCCTGAGCAGCGCTTCCGCGAGATTTGCCCCGACAAAACCGGTACCTCCGGTGATAAGGACCCGCTTCATCGGGAGCCTGCAGCCACGCGGTCCAGAAAGGAGAGAAGTGCCCGGTTGAAGAACTCCGTGTTCTCGAGGTTGCTCATGTGTGCAGCGCCCGGAATAATCTGGAGTTCCGAATCCTTGATCCGCTCATGCATGGCTTGGGAGGCAGCCGGTGGTGTGACTTGATCGACGGCTCCCACAAGAATCAGCACCGGGATCCGGATGAGGGGGAGCACCCCGGTGGTATCCGTGCGCGCCGCAAGGGCGAGCAGTGTGCCGGAGATGCTCAGCGGGGGGGTGCGAGCGATGATGCGGCGGATCGCCTCCACCGCCTCGGGCTTTGTCGTCAGACTGGCGGGTGCGAAAACGCTCTTCAAGAACGTGTCCGCGAACTGCTGCGACCCGCTTTTTTTCACCTCCACCATGCCCCCGAATCGGCGCAGCTTGCCTTCGGGAGTGTCCGCTTCGCTTCTTGTGTCGCACAGGACCGCGGCCCGGAATCGGTCCTGGTTCCGCTCCAGGGCACGGAGGGTAATGTATCCTCCCATCGAGAGACCCACGATGACAACACGATCGAGATGCAGGTGATCCAGAAGCGCAAACAGATCGTCAACGTGTCCCTCGATGGTGTACTGTCCATCCCCCACGTCACTCAGTCCATGCCCCTTGATGTCGTATGCGATCGCCCGGTATTTCTTCGAGACGATCTCCATCTGCTGTTTCCACATTTCATGGCTGAAGGGGAAGCCGTGGATGAAGAGAACCGGCATCCCAGCTTTGTCGCCCGCCTCTTCATAGTGCAGGTTCGAGCCGTTCACCTGGATTTTCATGGTTCGCCTTTCCATCGTCTGCAGTTTTCATGCAGAATACATAGAAATCGGTTTAGTTCCAAGGGATGGGTGAATGGTGAGACGCGTCGACACATCGACCATGAGCGCATCGAACAAGGAGTAGGTTGCTCCAACCAATGAGACGGGGTCCACTCCGCCTGGACGGTCGGGACTCGTGGCACCGATCACTTCTCCCACGATGTGGAAATGCTCCGTGAGCGGATATTCCGCGGCCAGCCTGCATTTTCTTTGGCCAGGTGACTCCCAGGGGAGCTCAGGTGATTCCCAGCAGGACGCCCCCCTGGGCCGATCTGCGCCTTGACCCTCTGGAGGTCAATGGTTATATTGAAATGCCCCATCTCTTATCCTCAAGGAGCCAAAAATGGACGAAATTCTCTCCTACATTCAGGGGAACAAAGAGCGGTATTTCGCGGAATTAAAAGAGCTCCTTGCGATTCCCAGCATCAGCACCAACCCCGAAAACGGACCGGACATGCAGCGATGCGCCCAGTGGATGGCGGACCAGATGCGCATCATTGGGCTGCAGAATGTCAAGCTTTTCCCAACGGCCGGACATCCGATCGTGTACGGGGAATGGCTTGGCGCTCCGGGACAGCCGACGGTACTCATTTATGGACATTACGATGTCCAGCCGGTGGAGCCGCTCGAACTCTGGACCTCTCCTCCTTTTGAAGCGACGGTGCGTGAGAACAGGCTTTACGCGCGCGGATCGGCAGACGACAAGGGGCAGGTGTTCATTCATTTTAAGGGGATCGAAGCATTCCTCAAGATCAAGGGGTCCCTTCCTGTAAATCTCAAGCTGCTCATCGAGGGAGAAGAGGAGATCGGGAGCACAAATTTGGGCGCGTTTGTAGAGGAGCAGAAGGATCTTCTTTCGGCAGACCTCGTCCTGATTTCCGACTCGTCAATGTTCGGCGAAAACACCCCATCGATCTGCTATGGCTTGCGCGGACTTTCGTATATGCAGGTGGACGTGGTGGGGCCGAACAAGGACCTCCATTCCGGTTCGTTCGGCGGGGCGGTCCACAACCCCATCCAGGCACTTGCGGAAATTGTCTCCCGGCTGCACGACAGGAACGGCCGCGTGACGATTCCCAGATTCTATGATGACGTGCGGCCACTCACCCGCAGAGAACGAGAGGCCTTCAAAAAGCTCCCCTGGAGCGACCGGAAATTTGCGGGGGAACTTGGAGTGAGACAGCTGTACGGGGAGAAGGGGTTCACCACACTCGAACGTCTGTGGGCGCGTCCCACGCTCGAATGCAACGGGATCTGGGGAGGCTTCACCGGTGAAGGGGCAAAAACCGTTCTTCCTTCAAAGGCATCTGCCAAAATTTCCATGCGGCTTGTCCCCGACCAGTCGTCCACGAAAGTGGCCAGGCTGTTCGAGCGTCACATCAAAAAGCTCGCGCCGAAGAGCGTTCAGACAAAGACGACTTTGCTCCATGGCGGCGAGCCGGCAATCACCCCGATCGACAGCCCCGGTGTCACGGCGGCGGTTGCGGCGCTGAGGAAGGGATTCGGGAAGACCCCTCTGTATCAGCGCGAGGGAGGTTCGATTCCCATCGTCGTGCAATTCAAAGAAATGCTCGGCATCGATACGGTGCTCCTGGGTTTCGGCCAGCCGGACGAAAATGCGCACGCCCCGAATGAGTTTTTCAATCTGGACCATTTTTTCGGAGGCATCCGGACGATCGTGCATTTCTTCAACGAGCTTCCGGGGCATATGCACGGTCCCCGCAAAAAGCGCTGAGGCCGGCCCCGTTCCTCTTCGTTCTTACTCCACTATCCTGTGCTCGTCCAGGTATCCAACCACTGTCCCATCATTCCCAGGAGGTCGCATGAACATTGTCGAAAGAGCAAAGAAGATCGTAATGACGCCGAAGACGGAATGGCCGGTGATTAGTTCTGAAACCCCGGTGATCGGAGAGATCATGCTGAACTACGTTCTTCCTCTGGCTTTGATCCCGGCTGTGGCGCAGGTCATCGGCTACGGCCTTGTCGGCGGCCCGCTCATTGCCTGGTCCATCTCGGCGGCTGTCGCAGCGGGCCTCGTCTCGTTCCTGACCGCGGTGGTTGGCGTTTTTGTCACAGCGTATGTGGTGGATTTTCTGGCGCCGAACTTCGGTTCTCAAAAAGACCTGGGACGCGCAGTGCAACTCGTGGCCTATTCGAACACTCCCGGGTGGTTGGCGGGTATCCTGAATATCATCCCTGCGTTGGGCATGCTGACGTTGCTGGCAGCACTGTACGGTCTGTATCTCGTGTACCTGGGCATGCCTCACACGATGAAGACACCCCAGGAAAAGGTCGTGCCTTATCTGCTGGTAACGATCCTCGTGGTGATTGTCGTGTACTTCATCCTTGGCCTCATCCTGAGTCCGATTCTCTTTGGCATCCTCGGGGCGAGCGCGTTCCGCGGGATGTAAGATCAAATCCCTCACCCCTGCCCCTCTCCCTTTGCCCGGGCCTGGTGAAGGGGGAGGGGCAGGGGAGGGTGAAAAATCAGAAGAGGCTCAGCCGGACATACCGCGAGGGGTTCTCCCGCAGGTCGATGATCAGGGCGTTCAGGTTGGAGGCAACACTGTCAAGGTTGTTGTACAGCCGTGGATCCCTGGAGAGCTTGCCGATGGTTCCTTCGCCCATCTCTATGCGCTGCGCAATGGCATCGAGAGAGCTGGTTGTGGACTTGAGATCTTCCGACGCTTCCTCAAGGTTTTTGGCTATGGCGCGCACAATCGTCAGGCTGGAATCCAGCTTGGCCCTCTGGGAGAGGCCGATCGTGTCGAGTCCGGTCGAGAAACGGGCGAGGTTCTCGCTCATGGTGGACAGGTTGCCGATGACGTAGTTCACCCGCCCTCCCTGGCTCCGGATGATCTGTTCGAGTTCGGACGTCGAATTGTTCACGTCAACGACGATATCCTGGAGTCCGCGCCGCGTCTTCTCATCGAACGTCTTGTTGACATTTTCCAGGATGCCGAGCACGTTGGACGAGATCGGGGCCAACGTGGAGGTGAGCTCAGTGAGGTCGGCCTGATAGGTGCCGCGCAGTGTGTCGCCGTTCTCGTAGGCCTCCGGAGAAGCTCCCGGCGTGATGGCGATGTACTTGCCCCCCATGATGCTCGCACTCTTGATTGTTGCCCGGGAGTCTTTCGCGAGAAGCACTTTGCTCTCGAGTGAAACCTGAACGGCAATCTCCGCGCCGTGCAGCAGCATCTCCTCCACTCTCCCGACCGTGTATCCTGCAACGGTGATCGGGCTCCCAGCCTTCAGGCCGTTCACGTTGTCATACAGGATCGTGAGCGTGTATTCCTTTTTCTGGAAGTCAATGCCCCGCAGGTACATGACTCCGGCGAAGAAAATGATGATCGCGATGAATACGGCGATGCCGACTTTAACTTCGTTGCTGAGTTTCATAGGTTGCTGTCGATGTATTTTCGGACTTCTTCGTTCGTGGAATTGCGGATCTCGTCCGCCGTACCGGTCATGATGATTTTTCCTTCGTTCAGGATTGCAAAGAGGCCTCCGACAACAAATGCGCTCCGGATGTCATGGGTGACCACGATCGAAGTCACGCCAAGCGTGTTGCGCAGATCATTGATAAGCAGGTTGATTCCATCCGCCGTTTCCAGGTCAAGTCCGGTGGTTGGCTCGTCGTAGAGGACGTACGGGGGTTCGTACACGAGGGCGCGGGCGAGCCCCACGCGTTTGCGCATTCCGCCGCTCAACGACGACGGCATCATCTGTTCCACTCCTTCGAGCCCCACGGTTTCGAGCGCCCGCTTCACTCGTGCGGGGATATCGGTGACCTTCTTGCGTCTGTGGTATCGCAAGGGGAGAGCCACGTTCTCTCCCACCGTCAACGAATCCAGGAGGGCCGCTCCCTGGAAGAGAAATCCGAATTTCATCCTGTGGGCCCGGAGGTTCCGGTAGCTCATTGTCCTCACCTCGTTGCCGTCGACGACGATGTTTCCCCGGTCGGGTTTGATGAGGCCGACGATCATTTTGAGCAGGACGCTTTTCCCTCCACCGCTCTTTCCGAGCACCACGACGGTCTCACGATCAGGAATGTCCAGGCTGATGCCGCAATGCACGTATTCGCCATTGAACTGTTTCCAGATATTCTGTATGTTGATCATCTCAAAGCAGCGTGGAAGCCAACATGAAGTCCAGCACGACGACCGTGAGGCAGGCGAGCACGACCGTGCTCATCGTCGCCTTGCCGACTCCCTCGGCCCCCCCTTCGACATGGTATCCCATGTAACAGGCAATGGAGGTGATGGCAAACCCAAAAAAGACCCCTTTCAGAATTCCAAACAAGGCGTCGCTCACTAGAAATGAAGTGCGCATGCCGGAAATAAACGCCTCCGCAGGGATATGCGCGACGGCGACCGCGCCCAGCAGCCCCCCGAGTATGGCGACGAAGTCGCCGATGATCACGAGGACAGGGAACATGGTGATTCCGGCCAGGATCCTGGGTGTGATGAGAAAGGAAACAGAGTCGAACGCCAGCGTTTCCAGCGCGTCTATCTGCTCCGTGACTCTCATGGAGCCGAGCTCCGCGGTGATGGTAGCACCGACCTTGCCCGCCAGCACCAGCGCTGTCAGGAGCGGGGTCAGTTCAAGGAGGACCGATTTGATGACCAGGTTCCCTACCACCGAACGAGGGATCCAATCGTAGAGCTGGTGCGCGGATTGAACGGCAGTCACCATGCCGACGAACGCGGAGGTGAATATCACAATCGGGATGGAATGGTTGCCGATGTCCAACATTTGCCGGAACACGCTCCGGGTATACGCTCGAGCGAAGTAGAAGTGGCGGATTATCCACCAAAGGAGCGTAAAATACCTGCCGAGATGCTCTAGAAATCTCAGGGCGTGGCGGCCAATAACCGCGAAGAACTCGAATGAAGGCACTGCTTGAGAATTCTCCGGGACAGTTCCGTCCATATAGAGATGTTATCCAATCACATGTACTTGCAAGGTCCCATTCCCGGGGCCTTCTCACATTGAGAACCGAAAAGCCGGGGGAAAAGTTCTTAACAGGATCGCACCCCTTGAAACGTTCGTACTGTTGAAGGTACAAGAAATGAAACCGGTGTTTGTGAAAGTCCATTTGGTCGACCGAGGGGAGCGCTTCCCGATCTCCGACGACGTTCAGGTCGATATCGTGCGCATTGAAACGCCTGCTGCCGCGGAGGGGAATCTGGAAGTCCTTTCTTTGCAGCCTCATCAGAAGGCCGGTGTGTTCTTTGCCGACGATCCGGGTTTCCGCGTCACACGCAAACATCACTTCCGAATCCGCTTCCTTAAACCCAATTTTTCCAAAGCCGCGGGGAGGCTGCTGGATTACGATTCGGTGACCCGGGACCTCCTCCCGGTGTATTGCCCCTCGAGGCTTCCGTACTGGGACAGCGGGTGGGCGGATTACTACAATTTCAACCGCTACTTTGGACGGCATGACGTGAAGGTCCCGTCCTCGCCCGATCGCCCACTTCCGTTGGATGTGCCCATCCGCGAGATGTTCATCATCGGGCATCGGGGAGCGCCACATCATTTTCCCGAAAACACGATAGCGTCCTTCCGGCATGCTCTTGAACTGGGAGCCAACGGTTTGGAGCTCGACCTCTGCCTCACAAAAGACAGGAAGCTCGCGGTATTCCATGATCCGGAGCCTGTGAAACTCCCCGGCCGCATTGACCGGACAATGTTCGAAGGATTTCCGTTCGAATTGGTCTCACCGGTCTTTGACATCACGGGGAGGGACGTCTGCATCAAGGAACTGGTCGATGGGCTCTTTGTTGACAGATCGGTACGGCCGCTTGCCGCGGAGGACGAGTTTGATCTTGTCAATCTCACGATGGAAGAGGTGCGGAAATCCTACCACTTCGCGCCGGTGGAGGGGAAAGAACATCCCATCCCTGATCTGGAGGAGTTTCTCGATTTTGCCGCAGCGGAGCGGCATCGCCTCCGCTTTCTCTTCCTCGACGTGAAGAGACCCTCCGGACTGAGGAAGCGCAACTTCGTGAAAGCGCTAGGCCCCATCCTTGCAGATGCGCTCCTGCGGAGGCGAGAGCTTCCAGACAAAGTGGTTGTCTGCAACGAAAACCCGGGAGTGCTGCTCGGCCTCAAGCGCATCATTCGTGCGGCGGGGGAGAACAGGTGCCGCTTTGCCTTTGATGCCTCGGGCGGCATCAATGAGTTTATCGGGATGGAGCGACGGAGCGTCCGCCGGCTGCCCATGTTGCTCAGAAGCCTGATCCATGCTCTCCTGCCGGACAGGTACAATCCGATCGAAGTGGCAAGGCGCATGGACAACTCCGTGGTGTCGGTCGGTAATCTGATGCGTCCCGCCCACCTGGAGGAGATCACCAGCGCGGTGCGCGACCGGGACCACAACGCGCGAAGCCCGGTGGAAATCGTCGTGCACTGGACCCTCAATGAGACAGCTCAATTTGCAGAGTCGCTGAACGCGGGGGTCAATGGGATTCTCACCGACAACCCCGACAAACTCGCTGAGTATCTCAAGACGCTTGACGTTCGGGTCACATGCCCGTAGTGATCATTGATGGCCGGCGGCCGGTTGCCAACGGCAACTGGCGTCACATATCTGCTTCGGCATCGTGGTAGGGGATGTTGGGATCAATTCGTTCCCACGGCACTCGATTGTGATGGGATTGGCTTGCGGGGAATCTTCTGATCCCGCATCGCGGCATTGTACGCGAAGGCAGCCATCATCACCGCGTCCTGTTTCAGGTCCTCGGCGGACACGCGCTCATACACATCCATGTTGGTATGATAGGTTCTTCCGTACTCCACGGGATCCTGGATGAACTGGAAGCCGGGGAGCCCAACGGCGTCAAAGGAAAGATGGTCCGTTCCGCCGGTGTTGGTCAGCGAGATCGTGGATGCGCCGAGATCCTGGAATGGGGCGAGCCATGCCCTGAAAATAGGCCGCGCTGCTTCGTTGCCCTGCAGATAGATCCCGCGGAACTTCCCGGTACCATTGTCATTGTTGAAGTAGGTCGAGAATTTTTCGTACTCTTCTTTCTTTGTCAGTTCTCCGGGGGAGCCGGGCGGCTGCTGGCCACCGGCGCGCTCGCCCAGATGTTGACTGACATACCCCTTGGAGCCATACAACCCTTGTTCTTCGCCTCCCCAGAGACCGATACGAATGGTCCGCCGGGGCTTGAGATCAAGGGATTTGAGGATGCGTATGGCCTCCATTGCCGTGATGACGCCAGTACCATTGTCGCAGGCGCCGGTTCCCGCATGCCATGAATCCAGGTGTGCTCCTACCATCACCACTTCGTCCTTCAGGTCGCTCCCCGGGATTTCGCCGATGACATTGATTCCCGGCTGCATGTCGTCCGTGAACTCGACCTCGAGCTCCATCTCGAGCTTGATCGGGATCCCTTTCTTGATGATCCTGAGGATCCGATTATAGTGCTCGGCGGCCAGGGTGACCTGGGGCAGGATCTCAGGAGGTTTCTCATCGTACGGATTGACGCGTCGTCCCCGGGTGCTGTCTGATGGCTGCGGAACGGACGCTGGCATGGTCATGAGCGTACCGCCGTCCTGCCGTCCACCGTCGATGATGACCAGGGCTTTTTCCTTCCGGCAGAATTCCAGTTTCGCGGCGGTGAGCCGCGCGTCTTCCCTGAAGCGGCGAGCCATCGTGGTGTCACCTCGAAATCCCCGTCTGCGTCGGGGAGAATTCGCGTCGGCGTTAGCAAGCTTCAGAAGAGCATCATCCTGGAGCCGCTCGGCAAATGGCTTGAAGTTCTGCGGGAGGTCGTGTACCTCGCCGACCAAGACGAACGCCCCTTTGAGTTTTCCCTTGTATTTCGCAAAATCGGAATCAGCCTTGACATCCAGGTACGCGACCCTTCCCTTGATCTTGCCATCGGTTCCGGGGGACCAGGCTTTGGGATACCCGATCAGTGGAATGGCCTTTGGTTCGAGCATGTGTGCCGAGAAATATTCCAGCGACCAACCTCTTCCGGAAGGAGCCCACGTTTCAAGGCGTACATTCTGGAGTTTCCATTCAGCAAGCTTCGCCACGGTCCAGTCGGCCGCGGCTCTATATTCAGGTGACCAGGTGAGGCGCGAACCGCACACATCCGTAAGGTAACTCATCAGCTCCATCGCCTGAGAATGGTTGAAGCCTTCTTCTTTGATCCGGGAAATCGTCGCAGTGTCGACTTTCTCCTGGGTGATCTGTGCTTCAGCGCCGGGGGTGAACAGAATGCTGACATAGAGCAAGAGGCAGAGGGCGCGTTTCATGGGGAAGTAGGTCCTTTCGGTGGTTGAACAGAACGTCACGGGGGAAGATCCTGGTCATTTTTAATATAGCAGATGACGGCAGAGTGTCAACCCGCGCGGGGGGAGAGGGCTCGGGGGCTCTGGGCTGGACAGCGGGTGAGAACCGGCTTCCTTTTTCGGAACGCCGGGACTCGCCCGGAGATGATTGAGGTCAAGCCGGTCCGCGCTGTATCCGCTTGATTTTCTACCTGCCAATATGTATGCTAAACGCATCACTTGAGCCAGGAGACCATGCTCCCGCAGATTTTCCGCAGGAAGAACCTTGACGCCATCCTCCATGAGGGAGAAAATCCGGAATTTCAGCTCAAGCGTGTCCTTGGCTCGTTTGATGTCGTCTTGCTTGGCATTGGTGCGATCATAGGGGCCGGCATATTCGCGACGATCGGAACAGCGGCAGCAGGAGACATGGCACGTCCGGGAGCGGGTCCGGCGCTCATTCTTTCCTTCTGCATTACGGCGGTGGCCTGCGGCTTTGCCGCGCTCTGCTACGCGGAATTCGCTGCCATGGTCCCGATCTCAGGGAGCGCCTACACGTACTCCTACGGGACCCTTGGCGAACTGGTGGCATGGATCATCGGCTGGGACCTGATCATCGAATACGCGGTTGGCAATGTCGCGGTTGCCATCAGCTGGGCGAACTACTTCAAGACGTTTGTTGCGGGGTTCGGCGTCTTCATTCCCGACTGGCTTTCCACTGACTACAGGACCGCGGCACGAATCCCGGGGCTCTTCGAGAGCGCACCGCATATCCTGGGCGTGCCGATTGTCTTCAACCTGTTCGCCGTCGGAATTGTCGCGCTCATCACGATACTGCTGGTTGTCGGAATCCGTGAGAGCTCCCGCACCAACGCCGTCATGGTGGTCATCAAGCTGATCGTCCTTGCCTTCTTCGTCGTGGTCGGGATGAAATACGTGAAGCCCGAGAACTGGACTCCGTTCTCGCCGAACGGCTGGGCGGGTATTCAGGCCGGTGCCGCGATCGTCTTTTTTGCGTACATCGGATTTGACGCGGTCTCGACGGTCGCGGAAGAGGTGCGCAATCCCAAGCGGGATCTGCCGGTCGGCATCATCGGTTCTCTGGTCATCTGTACCTTCGTGTACATCCTGGTCGCCGCGGTGTTCACCGGGATCATCCCGTATCACGCCCTGGTCAGGATGTTGGCGACACAGCAGGCCGAACCGCTGACGCTCGCCCTTCAGTATGCCAACATCGAGCGATGGGGGGATATTTTCATCGGGGTTGTCGCGCTCGGAGCGGTCATTGCCAATACGGCCGTGTTGTTGGTGTTCCAGCTCGGCCAGCCTCGGATTTTTTTCTCCATGGCCCGGGACGGGCTCCTTCCCAGGAGCTTCGCAAAGGTGCACCCCCGGTATCGGACCCCCCACGTCACCACCATTCTCACAGGTGTGGCGGTTGGCGTGACATCCATGTTCACGAGCATTGATGAAATGGTTGACCTGACGAACATCGGTACCCTTTTCGCTTTCATTCTGGTGTGCGTCGGGGTTCTGGTCCTGCGCAGGCGGGAGCCCGACCGGCCTCGCGCCTTCCGGACGCCCTGGGTCCCGTGGGTCCCACTGCTTGGCATCGCCTCATGCCTTTATCTCATGACGGGGTTGCCCTGGGTGACGTGGGTCCGATTTGGCGGCTGGCTCGTTGCAGGGCTCATAGTCTATTTCATCTATGGCTTCAGGCATAGTCGGCTCCGGCAGGCTCCATAGGCACGGTCGCGGCATCTGTTGCCCGGCCTACACGGAAGCGAGGGTCAACGAGTCTCTGCACAGACCTCATTCGTATACTTCAATCATTCACAAATATTCACACCTGGAGGAATCACAATGATCCGACTGATTCTTTTTGTGGTTTTGACCATAACGGCTCTCGGAGCGTACGCTCAACAGCTTACGCCGGAGGAGAAGGAGCGGGAGAAGAAATTCCAGGAGAAGGCGTCGACAGTTGAGAAAGATACGACGAAGCCTTTTGGATGGGCGAAGAGCGTTGTTGCGGGCGCAAATCTCACCCAGGCCTCCTTCACGAACTGGGTCCAGGGAGGGGAAAATGCGCTGTCGTATACACTCTGGTTTAACGGGAATGCCACGGAGAACCTGGTGAGCTCGAATTGGTCCAATACGCTCAAGCTCGCTTTCGGCCAGTCTCGCCTGGGAAAGCAGAGCCTGAGAAAAACCGATGATGAGATCTACTTTGAGACCGTCTTCATCTACAAGGTCGGGGTGTATGTCAATCCCTACGCGTCCGCGACAGCACGTACCCAATTTGCCACGGGCTATACCTATGATGAAGCCGGCACTGCCACTGCGGTGTCTGCTTTCCTCGACCCCGGCTTCTTCACGCAGAGCGTCGGTGCGGCGTATATTCCAACCGCAGGAGTCAAGACCAGGCTGGGTCTCGCCCTTCGCGAGGTCCTCACGTCGAAATACAACAAGTACGCCGGAGGGAAGAAGAGCCAGGTATGGGGAGGCGCGGAATCCGTAACGGACGTGGATTGGGAATTCGCCAAAAACATGCAGCTGATTTCCCGGCTCGAGGTGTTCGCCCCCTTCAAGGATATCAGCGAGGTGTACGTACGGTTCGACAACACCATCGCGGCAAAAGTGAACGAATACGTCAATGTGAGCTTCAACGTGCAGACGATCTATGACGGATCGGTAAGCGGACACATGCAAGTGAAGGAGGTGTTGGCTATCGGCCTCAGCTACCAGTTTATCTAAGTCAACCATCAAAGGAGACATATCATGAGTATCGTGAAAGAATTTAAGGAATTCGCCATGAAAGGCAACATGATGGACATGGCGGTCGGTATCATCATCGGCGCGGCGTTCGGCAAGATCGTTTCTTCCCTCGTTGCAGACGTGATCATGCCTCCGCTCGGGCTGATCGTCGGCGGGATTGATTTCTCCGCGATGGGCGTTGTATTGAAAGAGGGGGTTGGAACTGCCCCTCCGACGGTACTGAGGTATGGCGCTTTCATCCAGGCACTCTTTGATTTCCTCATCGTTGCACTTGCGATTTTCATGCTCGTCAAGGGGATCAACCGCTTGCGGCGCAAGAGCGAGGAAGCTCCTGCAGCGCCTCCGCCTCCTCCTGCCGACGTGGTGCTGTTGAAGGAGATCCGCGACATTCTGAAGACACGATCGTAATCAAATGGGGGGGTAGGGACATGCGCGCGTTCAGGCTCCAAACAGTATTCCTTTTCTTCGTCCTGTGCAACTTCTTCCTTGCGTCCTGTTCGACGGTTCCGGTGACCGGCCGGAAGCAGCTCAGCCTGGTCCCGGCATCGCAGATGCTCTCGATGAGCACACAGCAGTACAGTGAATTCCTGAAAGAGAACAAGCTGAGCACCAATCAGCAGGAGACCGCGCTTGTCAAGAAGGTGGGAAACCGCATCCAGCGTGCTGTCGAACGGTATTTTTCCGAAAAGGGAATTTCCGGCCAACTCTCGGGATACCAGTGGGAATTCAATCTTGTGGAAAGCAAGGACGTGAATGCCTGGTGCATGCCAGGTGGGAAAGTGGTTGTGTACACCGGAATTCTCCCGGTGACAAAGGACGAGAATGGGCTCGCCGTCGTGATGGGACATGAGATCGCTCACGCGGTCGCCGAGCATGGCAACGAACGCATGAGTCAGGGACTTCTGGCCGAGCTTGGCGGCGTGGCGCTGAACGAAGCGCTTGCCAGCAAACCGGAAGAGACCCGACAACTCTGGATGACGGCATTCGGGGCGGGGGTTCAGGTTGGTGCTCTGCTTCCCTTCAGCAGAACCCAGGAAACGGAAGCGGACCATCTCGGATTGGTCTTCATGGCCATGGCCGGCTATGATCCGCAAGGGGCCGTTGGTTTCTGGCAACGCATGGCACAGCAATCAGGTGGGAACGCGCCTCCCGAATTTCTAAGCACCCATCCTTCCGATGAGACCCGGATCGACAAAATCCGGGCTGAGCTCCCGGAGGCAATGAAGTACTATCAGCCACAGAAGTAAGTGGAGGTTGCTGCGGGTGAGGTGCCAGGCGGCGAACGGGACGTCTCGCTTCCGCGTCCGCCGGTGGCGGTCGCCAGAAGGCGCATGCTGCTTGAGATACCTTCGGGGGAATCTACGCTGAAAGAGCCAGCCCTTTCATTTCGGCGGAGAGACGGCACGTCGGTCCGAACCACCGGCGCCCTGGCCGCGAGCTTCACTGGATGCCAGCCGGAGGGGTGCGGGACGTTGCATGGGCATGGTCACTTTTTTGTCTGCGATTTGCTGCGCGTCCCGCCTCCCAGGCCGCCGGGGGACTCTTTCTCGATTGTGTGGATGACCTTAAAGAGTCGCTTGTGAACAGACCGGGGAACGTGCGGGGTTGGGTATTCGCGGTAGAGTGAGATGGTCTTTCGAAGCGAATCCAGGTACGCGGCGCAGTCCGGGCACTCCGATAAGTGTTTCTTAATGCGCCGGCATCTCGCGGAGTTCAGATTCTGGTCGAGATTGGTGCAAACGTATTTGTACACCTCACGGCATTTCATGGTTTTCCCTTCCGGCGCGATGTCATGTATGGATCGAGCTGCTCCCGAAGAAATGCACGCGCTCTCCGCAGTCTAGATTTTGCCGCTTCTTGAGAAATGTGGAGCACTTCGGCCGTTTCCTCGTTGGATTTTCCCTCGACGTCGCGCAGAACAAATACCGCGCGGTAGATCTCAGGGAGTTTCAGAATCGCCTCGTCCAACACGCGCCGGAGTTCCTTCCCCAGCAAAATGTCCGACGGTGTATTGTCCCACCGAACAACGTGACGGGTAAATCTTCCATCGGGTGAAACGGCGGGAAGATCGAGTGCCTCCAGGGGTTCCTCCAGCCCTTGAAGCTTCGTCTTCCGGCGCTTCATCAGGCAGTTGTTAGCGACGATCGTATACAGCCATGTGCTGAACTTCGATTTGCCGTCGAAAGAACCCAGCTTGCGGTACACATTGATGAATGTGTCCTGCAAAGTTTCTTCGGCCTTCTCTCTGTCCCGGCAGAGTTTCAACGAGAAACGAAACACCGTTTCTTCATATCGCTTCACCAGGGAAGTGAAAGCACTCCTGTCCCCGGATTTGGCGTCACTGATCAACTCCTCATCCGTTGCTATCTGCTCTTCGCGTCGGGTCACTTGATATGATGCCGGAGATGGGTGAAAGTGTCAGGACCTGGACAAAAATAGGAAAACTCTTCTGGTTCTGCAAGCGCCGGGCATAATTGTTGCTTTGGTTACATATTGGTCTGACGTTTGGTTTCGGGCAAATTCGCGGGAGTTGTGTCACCTATGAAAGTTCTTGAGTTATTCCTGTCCAGAGAGCGTAGTTAGATCCTGGCTAAGAACATGTCAGGATGACAAGGAGCGCCAGGACGACATGCATACGTGTTTTGGCCCTCAGCGGCTGGTCGCCAGGACAGGGAACAGGGCGTTGCTGTTGAATGTGGAGTTCGCTATCTTTCTGAAGACAGGGTAAAGGGTGCGATGAAGAACCCGTTGGATGAAAATCGCGGGGCGGCCGTGTTGGAAGAACTCGTCCGCAGACTGAAGACCCGCGATAACATCGGCCAGATGCTGTGCGATTTGGGGGAGCAGACCCCTGACAATCTCGCGGCGGAGCTGGCCGATGAACTTGAGAAGATCATCAAGTGGCGGCATCTTCAGCATGAGCTCCTTACCAGAACGCAGCCGGTGTCTCCGGTTGCCGTGCCCAGCTCCGAACCCGTCGCGGCTCCGGTACTCCCCATTCCACAACCCAGCATGCCGGTGAGGAAACCAGTCAAGGAAGTCCCTCCCAAAGTCGAAGATCGGGTGGAACAGGTCAAGATCCAAACGCCGCCCCTGCAGGCCGCCGAGAAGGAAGAGGACATCCACAGCGAGAGTGAGCAGTCGGCCCGCAAGCAGGTGCCGCGCATCCCCTCCGATCTCGGGGATGAGAGTTGCATCTACCTTCATGGGGTCAGCAAGATCGATCCCAACGATACTCCTTCTCCGGTTCCCTTCTTGCTTGAGGAAAAGGGAATTGACAGCCGAAACTTTGCATTTGCGTTGGACTATCAGGGTCTCAGGTTCTACGGCAGCCCGTTGTATCGCGAGTCCGTCAACCTGACCAAGAACGGAGTTCTCCTCCTGAACAAGCAGGAGGGGATCAGGATGCGTGGTGCTCATGAAGGCCTACTCAACGACCTTCGCCTGCATGGCATTCTGCTGCCATTTGAATTTGGAACGGTGTTCAGCGGGAAAGATGAATTTGAGAGCAACATATCGCTGCACTTCACCGAAATCCGTGAGTCTCTCGATGAACTCCTTACGACACGATGGTGGAATCTGTCGGTCTATGCGCTGGACAGCAGGACAGCAGAACTTGTCGGGCAGTCGACACCGGGGGGGAGGAGGGAATCCGACCGCGGCCGCATACCGTATTCTTCTCCTGTCCAGCCAAAACGCATCGATGTGAAGACGCTTGAGCGGATCTTGAACAAACAGAAGAAAGCGGCGGAATCCATTCATGAGGCACTCCACCCCTACGCCGAGCGGTCGGACATCGACATGATGGTGAGTCTCCAGAGCGGCTCGTCCGATGACTGGAAGATCATCCTCAAAGTCTCCTATGAATTGGGACCTTCGATGCTGAACCAATTCGTGAGGACTGTGACCGATCTTCAGTACCAGCATTTCCTCATGGAGTTGATGCTCTCACTGGCCGGGAACGTGGAGCATTTCTCGTTCGCAAAGTCCTGACGCGTGCAGCACGCGTCGATTGCCGTCGCCGCTGTCATAGCAGGGCCGTTTTTTGGCCCTTTTTCTTTTCTTCGGCATGCGTCCCACCTTGAATCTTCCCTCTTGAACCCCGCCCCCTTTAATCCCACCCACTTTTTTCTTATATTCGTCCAAGGAATATGGGATATATGAAGCCTTTCTCAGACATTTTCTGCGTGGTCATGCCGTTCTTGTATGCGGCATTGGCGCTGATCTACGGTCTTACCTTTTTCAGGGGAAATCAGTCGCTGGAACGCCTTCGCTTTCCGCTCTTGCTTACAACGGTGATTCTGCACCTTTTTTATCTGACAGCGCGCGGGATCATGTTGGACCATCCTCCCATCACGAGCGTGTTTGAGATCATGTCGCTACTGGCAGCCTCCATTGCCATAGCGTACATGTACATTGAATGGAGGACGCATACAAGCAATACGGGTGCGTTCATTCTGCTTCTGGCATTTGCATTCCAGACGGTATCGTCGCTCTTCATCCGCGACGTGATAACCATCCCGGAGTATCTGCACAGCCTTGTCCTGGGGCTACACGTGTCGGCCGCGCTGCTCGGGTACACCGGCATCTCCCTCTCCGCCGTGTACGGGTTTCTTTACCTCATGCTCTACCATGAGATCAAATCAACCCGCTTTGGCCTGATTTACAGCCGCCTGCCGAGCCTGGAAATGCTCGAGACTATGTGCAACAGGTCGGAGGTGTTCGGTTTCGCGATGCTGAGCGTTGCCATCGGTGTCGGTTTGCTTTGGCTTCCGCAGGCGTTTGACGAATTCTCCTACTGGGATCCGAAGCTTGTCGGCACGCTGGTCATCTGGTTGTTGTATGCGATCGCGCTCGGGGCAAAGCGGGGACTAGGATGGCAGGGGCGCAAGACCATCGTGATCTCTCTCATCGCTTTCGGGTGTATGTTTCTCTCGATGACAGTGATCAACCTGTACATGAGTGGGTTCCATAGTTTCCATTAGAATCATGAATCTTCTTTCCGTCGGCATCAGCCATCACACGGCCTCGGTAGATATTCGCGAGCGGATGTGGTTCTCCGCCGACGAGATCCGGGAAGCGATCCGGCGCCTGAAGGGGAGCTTCTTCTCCGAGTGTGTGCTGGTCTCGACCTGCAACCGGACCGAGCTGTATGGGTTGACCCGGGACCAGGGTGCCGATGATGTTGCGGTGAGGAGGTTTCTCATCGACTTTAAGAAGGCCGCGGACATGGTGCGGGAAGAGCATTTTGTCGGGAGCGCGTCGGGAGAGGCCATCGCGCATCTTTTCCAGGTTGCGGCCGGGATCGATTCGCTCGTGATCGGCGACATCCAGATCCTGAGCCAGGTGAAGGAGGCGTTCACGCTTTCCCGCGAAGCGGACGCCCTTGGCCCGGTGATGAACCGCCTGATGCAGTCGGCGCTGCACGTGGGAAAACGGACCCGGACAGAGACTTCCATCTGTGAAGGAGCGGTGTCCGTCAGCTATGCAGCGGTCGAGCTTGCCAGTAGGATCTTTGAGGACCTTTCAAAGAAGACCGCGCTGCTGATTGGAGCGGGAGAAACCGGCGAACTCACGCTGAAGCATCTGGTAAGCAAAGGAATCGGCCAGGTGAGGATCGCCAACCGCACCCGGGAGAAAGCGGAGGCCCTTGTCTCGGAGTTCGGGGGGACCGTTGTGGACTATGGGCTGATCGTCGATGCCCTCCGTGCTGCCGATATCGTGATCACCTCGGTCAACGCCCCGGCGTACATTGTCCAGCCGGAGGATGTCCAGAAGGTGATGAAGCAACGTTCGAACAACCCTCTGTTCATCATCGATATCGGCGTTCCCCGGAATGTCAACCCGGTCTCGAAGAAGATCGAGAATGTGTTCCTGTACGACATCGACGCGCTCAGCAACGTCGTGGACAGGAACCTCGGGAAACGGAAAGCGGAGATCCCCAAGGTGCATGCGATCATTTCTCAGGAGCTGGAAGGTTTCATGCAGTGGTATCAATCGCTTCAGGCCGGACCGACCATACAGGAGTTTCGCGAGGCTCTGGAGGCTATCCGCCGTGAGGAAGTGGAGAAGAACGTCAACCGCTTCCGTCCCGAAGATAGGGAATTGCTCGAGCTTGTGACGAAGCGGATCATCAACAAAATCCTGCATCAGCCCACGGCCACCTTGAAACAGGGAGCGCAGAACGGCGGCGGGGACGCTGAGGGACTCATGCGAAGCACCCTGCTGCGCGAGTTGTTCGGTCTTCCGACTCATGGCAAGGGGAAACATGAAGAGTAGGACCGTGAGGATCGGAAGCAGGGGGAGCGACCTTGCGCTCTGGCAGGCACGGTGGGTACAGGGGGAACTGCTCCGGCTCCACCCTGGGAACGAGGTCATCATCGAGGTCATTAAGACCACGGGCGATAAGATCCTGGATGCCCCGCTTTCAAAGATCGGGGACAAAGGGCTCTTCACCCGCGAGATCGAGACGGCGCTGCTCGAAGGACGCATCGATCTGGCCGTGCATAGTTTGAAGGATCTTCCCACGGAGCTGCCGGACGGGTTGGAGATCGGTGCGGTTTCCCGCCGGGAAGACCCGCGCGACGTGTTCATTCCCCATCCCTCCAACAGCATTCGGAAGCTCATGGCCCAGCCGCCGGGGGCCGCGATCGCCACGGGAAGTCTCAGGAGAAAATGCCAGATCGCCGCGGTCCGGCCCGACATGAAGATCGTTGACATCAGGGGCAATCTGGGAACCCGCTTCAAGAAACTGGAGAGCTCCGATTGGATGGGGATGATTCTCGCGCGAGCCGGCGTTGTCAGGCTCGGCTGGGGACCGAAAATCGGCGAAACGGTGACAACCGAAGTTATTCTGCCGGCCGTGGGACAGGGCGCCCTTGGCGTGGAAGTCCGCCGCGGCGATCACGATATCAGCAGTCTTGTGGCGGGGCTGACGGATCATGCCACGCTTCAGGGGACCACCGCAGAAAGGGCTCTGCTCCGCACACTGGAAGGAGGATGCCAGGTGCCGATCGGTGCTTACGGCAGGGTGATGGATTCAGCAAACGGCCGCCCTGTTCTGATGCTGGACGCGATGGTAGGTTCGCTCGATGGAAAAAAAGTAGTCCGGAGCACGATTGAGGGAGATCCTCTGGAAGCCGACACTCTGGGTAGGCAGCTTGCCGCCCGGCTTCTGGCCGAAGGTGCTGAAGAAATTCTCCGGCAAATCCGCGCATTGAAGCAGGATGTCAACAAGCCTGAAGCGTAGAACCGTTCTCATTACCCGACCTCGCGAGCAGTCTGAAGAGCTGAGGCGGGAACTGGAAGCCAGCGGCTTCCAGGTCCTCTTCTTCCCCACGATTCAGATCGCGCCTCCAACCTCCTGGGATGCATGCGACGGGGCTTTGGAGCGCCCTCCCGCGTACTTTGATGGAGTCGTCTTCGCCAGTGTGAATGGAGTGAAAGGCCTTCTGCAGCGAATGGCCGAACGCGGCATCGACCTGGCATGGCTCAGCAAGAGCGTGATCTACGCGGTAGGTGCGAAAACTGCGGGAGAGCTCCAGAGGGCCGGGCTCAAGGTAGGCTTCATGCCGCAGGAGTTCAACGCTTCCGCTCTGGCAGCGCTCTTCGCTGCAGAGAATCTCCGGGGGAAGCGGTTTCTCGTCCCGCG
>JAGDMJ010000318.1 GCA_017860555.1 Bacteroidota bacterium | reverse complement strand
CTCCCCATCGGTCCAGGCTCCCAGCCCGGTTGCCGAATCAGGGGTGAGGTTCTTGCTGTAGTAGACGCCAAAGCCCGGGCCAACTGATCGGAGGTCGAATACCCGCCCGCCGCTCGGAGGGGCATTGCCATCCCCGCTGGCTGCATGACATCCCCAGCACTGCCAGGCATGCTTGAAGATGTATTCTCCCCGGGCGACCGTGGCGGAATCGCGCAGCACACTCATTTGAGGCGCCGGACGGCTATCCTGCCTATCCCAGGAAAACTCTATGAAAAGGCCAACCATCACAAGGAGTACGACCAACACCGTAAGCATCCGGCCAAGCCATTTCAGAACGTTCTTCATATGGGTCCTTTAAGGTAGTCCTTCGATTCCGTCCCCCACGGGCCTCAGCCCCGACCGTAGTGATTCATCCCCTCTATGCCAAACGATTCGAACATCTCAGCCACGGTGAGAAGAACCGCAGAGACTCTGATTGAGTTCCTGTTGCGGGACCCTGGTTCTGAGGGATGAACGTCTCTGTTCCTGAAAATGCGCCAAATCGGGGAACTCTCCTGCATTATCTCCCCGTTGCCACTTTCAGGAGGGGGAGGACATATACATGCGCTATTTTGCTCTGGTTACAGATTATGACGGCACACTCGCCACGCAGGGTATCGTTGACGAGGACCTTCTGCAGACGCTGGCAGGCCTGAGGGGATCGGGCCGCAGATTGGTGATGGTGACGGGCCGGGAATTGGATGACCTGCAACGCACGTTTTCCCATCTGGAAATGTTTGATCGGGTCGTTGCGGAAAATGGGGCCCTCGTGTACAACCCGGTGACCCGGGAGGAGAAGGTCCTCTGCCAGAAGCCTCCGGAGGAATTTGTCGAGCTGTTGCGGCGACGCGGGGTTGACGGGCTCTCGGTCGGGAGGGCCATCGTTGCCACGTGGGAGCCCTATGAAAAGATTGTGCTGGAAGCCATCCGGGAGCTGGGGATGGAGTTGCAGGTGATCTTCAACAAAGGCGCGGTCATGGTTCTGCCTTCGGGCATTAACAAGGCCACCGGGCTCAAGATTGCTCTGGAGGAACTCGGGATTTCCCCTCATAACGTCGTCGGCGTGGGGGATGCGGAGAACGATCACGCTTTTCTCGACCTGTGTGAGTGCTCGGTCGCCGTCGCAAACGCGCTTCCCATGCTGAAGAAGGGCGCCGACTTTGTGACAAGCGAGGAGCGCGGGGCAGGGGTTTCCGAACTTGCCCGCATGATCATGGACACCGATCTGCGCGAATTGGAGCCAAGGCTGCGGAGACATGAGGTTCCCCTCGGGACCACTGCCGACCGGAAAGAGCTGTCCATCTCACCGTACGGAGCGAGCATGTTGCTGGCAGGCACTTCGGGAGGAGGGAAATCCACATTCGCCACGGGGCTCCTTGAGCGGCTGTGCGAGCGGGGGTATCAGTTCTGTATCATTGATCCTGAAGGAGACTACCAGGACTTCGAAGCGGCTGTGGTCCTGGGAGACCCCAAAAGCCCTCCTCTGGTAGATGCCGTTGTCCGATTGATGGAAAAGCCCGCGGAAAACGTCGTGGTGAACTTGCTCGGGCTCTCACTCGAGCACCGCCCCGAATTTTTCGACAGACTCTTCCCGGCGCTGCTCGAGATGCGGACGCGCACCGGACGTCCACACTGGATCGTCATCGATGAAACACACCACCTTCTTCCCGCCGCGTGGGACCCTGCAACCGTTGCGATTCCCGAAAGGCTCCACAGCCTGCTGATGATCACGGTGCATCCCGACCACGTCTCCAAAGCGATGCTTTCGACCGTGGACCTGATTATTGCCATCGGCGCCGATCCCGGCCGGACCATCCGTACCTTCAGTGAGGCACTTGGCGAAACAGTGCCCCCAGTGCCAGACGTGGAACTGGAGCAGGGAGAAATGATCGCATGGTGGAGAAGGCGAAACGGCTCCGCGCCTTTCTGGTTCCGCAGCCTCCCGCCAAAAACGGAGCGCCGCAGGCACCGCCGAAAATACGCAGATGGCGAGTTGCCACCCGAAGGCAGCTTTTTCTTCCGCGGGCCGGATGGGAAGCTCAACCTGCGCGCACAGAACCTTCAAATGTTTCTCCAGATCGCCGACGGTGTGGATGACGATACCTGGATGTTCCACCTCCGCAAAGAAGACTACTCGGAGTGGTTTAAGAGCAGGATCAAAGACCCCGATCTGGCCGATGCGGTCAAGGAAATCGAAAAAGATAACGGGATCTCTCCCGAGGAGAGCCGCAAGCGGATCCGTGAGAAGGTCGAAGAGCGCTATACAGGAGAAGCGTGATACCTGGGGACGGCAGGTGCGGGTTGCACCACTAACACCTGCTTCTTGACATTCTACGCAAGAATTGTAACTTGTCTAGAGGCACTGAGATGGAGGGGCGAATCATGCAACGTAGCGAACGTGCCATGCGGCTTGTTATTCTTTCCCACCTTTTTGAGCATCTGCGAAAGGTGTACCGGCTGGAGTGGCCCAGAAAGGTCTTCAGGAACGGCCAGATTTCCGACGGCGAACTCGACGCGCTTTTCGCATTCCGGGCTGACCCAAAACTCGAATCCCTGGGTGGAGCGCTTGTACGCCTGCGAGACCGGACTTTTGGATTCTGTCTGAACTGCAAAAAAGAGATCGTGCAACAATTGCTCGATCTCGACCCCAGCCGGCGGCTCTGCTCCGGGTGTGAGGCTCAGCTCAATCATCCGCATCACACAAGACTGATCACACCGAGCTCGTGGGGTCGACGCAAAGAGCGTGGTGCACGGAAAAAGGAAAGCCGGCCCAGAAAGCAATAAAGGGCTACCAGGAAAGAGCAGCCCTTAGATGCCGTCGGGCAACCGAATTTCATTTCAACAGAAGAAGCTTCCGTACCTGGATGAAAGCCTGCCCGGGGCTTTCCGCATCATGCCGGGCCTCCAGCCTGTAGAAATACATCCCACTCGGAATTCCCGACGCGTTCCATTGAATTGCGTGTGTCCCTTGTTCGATTCGCCGGGAAACGAGTGTGGCCACCTTTTCACCGATCAGGTTAACGACCGTCAGCGATACCTGGGCAGATCGTGGAAGCGAGAACTGAATAGTGGTCGACGGATTGAAGGGATTCGGAAAATTCTGATCAAGGGAAAATGTCGCGGGAGTTTCTTCCTGATCGATTCCGGACAGACCTGCAGGCGTGACAATCACGCCGAAATCAGCCGAGTGTCCCCATCCCCCTTTCTTTGAGTCCCGGGCACCGGTGGCATAGAGCATCTCCGCACCGGCGACAGAAGGGGTCCATGTGAATTGAACTGACGTGCCAGTCAATCCTTGGGATTGCGTTAATTCTCCGTCCGCCAGCCTGAGGGCTGTGGAGATTTTGGCAAGGGTACCCGAAGAGGCCGCGATGTCACACCCAATAAGGGTTCCACTGCCGATCGTGAGAGTATACGTGCCGGCCTGGCCAACCTTCAATGAAGTTGGCCCGGATATCGTCACGAGTCCATCAATCGAGGCGCCGCTATGGCATCCAGCGCATCCGGAACCTCCCGACTTGCGCGTAACCCCCGTAATGCCGGACGGATAGGCCCATGCAACAATCGTAGAGCAAACAAGAAGCCCTAGCAGCGCAGAGATGGTTTTTTTGCAGCTCATTCTTTCCCTCCTTGCCAATGTATGTGTGCGAGAAATGACTGCATGTCTCTCAGGAGACGTTTCAAAACTACCCTGGAGTGTCACGAAAAATCATCACACTCTGTGCCACTCAAAAATCTGCTATTTTCGGTAAAAGACTGGATCGGGTGGGATGTTAAATGTAGAAAAGTTCAACAGAACCGGGAATCTGGAACGCGAGGCAGGCACCGTCAATCGGTTAGGATGGGATAAGACGAGAGAGAGGGCCCCGACATCAGGGCCCTCTCAGTAAGACTCCCGGCGTGGGAAAAAAGGGCCGGGACATAGTTATGCGGATTTTCTTTACTTCAGCAACAGAGCCTTCCTCGTCTGGACGTAACTGCCCGCCACCAGCCGATAGAAATAGGCGCCGCTGGAAAGCCTGCTGCCGTCGAGACTGACCTCATAGGAACCGGCAGGCTTCTTCTCATTGACCAGCACCGCCACTTCCCTGCCCAGGAGATCATACACTGCGAGTCTGACGTCGACGGTCCCGGACACCTGGTACCGGATCCCTGTTCGAGGATTGAACGGGTTCGGATAGTTCTGGTCCAGGGAGAACACGAGCGGTACACCTGTGGGAGCGACATCCATTGCCGGATCGTTCATCCATTCGGTTTTCCTGGTCGGGAACCAGTTCAAGTCGCCAACCGGATAGCCCCCGAGTGCCGCCGAATATGCCGCGGAGGAAGTGGGGTACGCGCAGTCGAGCGTATCCTCATAGTACATCCACCCTCTCCGGTCGTAATCGAACGAGCGGTTCCAGATCAATGCATTGGGTGTGTTCTTCTTCTTATTGCCACCAAGGGGATCTCTATACCATCGGTTCTCCGCAAGCATCAGAGCGGGGGTGTTGTTCAGAGCCAGGCTGGTCTTTGTAAAGGCGTTGACCGAGTCGGCTCCGAGTTT
>JAGDMJ010000317.1 GCA_017860555.1 Bacteroidota bacterium | reverse complement strand
GTGCATGACCGTACTCCCGGAGTGAGGCTCGAAGTGTGTCGCGTTTTTTCCGGTGACTCAAGAGAACGATTCTGGGGAGCGAATTGGGAACCGATTACTTAACCGCTACAGTTATCGGTAACTCTGCGAAATATACTAATCCAGCCCGCTTTTGTCAAGGGCGAAATCAGAGGTCATGTTGGTAAATTATAAAGATTTTCGTGGATTTTCCTCCCTCTCGAAAGGCTGCTCAAGAAGTGTCAGGGACGGTCGGGTGCAAATGTGATCTGAAGCGGCTCATCGAGCTTGAGCGATTCCTCCTTCAGATATGTCTGCCATGCAGCCGCATCACTGAAGTCCCCGCTGCGCGTCCATCCCGCTCCGGCCAGGTAGCGGAATGGCCTCCCCTCGACCATGCGCCCGAGCAGGAGAACATGTACCGAGTCTTCAATCCTCCGAGCCACGCTCGCGGGATCCAAGACAATGCCGGTGCCGAGAAATCCGTTCGCCGAATCATCATTCGTCGGTCCCCACAATGCCGCCCGACTCCCGTCGTCCGAGACCTGGACCGTCACATTCTTTCTCTTCACAACACCGCAGGCAATGAGAGGCGAGTCCTCCGGAGCAAGGCCGACGAAGCGTATCTCGATGATGTTGAGATTTCGTCCGGCATCCAGCGCTATCCGCTTCGTCTCCGTGAATCTCTTCCCCGCCACGTTCCATGCGTATGAAAGCTCGAACGAGGTTCTGATCGGTCCGTTGCTGACCACGCGGTGCGACGTAAAGACACCGGGTTGATGCAGACTGTCCTTGTACCAGAGCCCACTGCCTCCTGCTCCAAGCGTTCTCCCAACGGCAAAGAAATCCGCCCCTTCGCCCCGGTCTGTGTGATAGTAATTGCCGGTACCACTCGCCGCATCAGCCTCATACCACTTCCGGACGATTCGTTCGCGCACCCTCTTCGTCCACACATCGATGCCATTGTTGACCTCCGCTGCAAGGGCCGGTCCATACACACGGAAGGCCACGCGGTCGTTCTCCCAAGCATAATCCTCACGAGGCAGCGCGAAGAATCCGTCAACGCTCGATACCGGGCCCTCTGCTTTCTTCTTGCCTGCCGCTGCCAGAAAGGTCCGTGTCTCCCCTGGCGCGAAATCGGACTGAAAGAGCAATGCCGCTTCCGTCACCTGCACCACCAGCTCTTTCTTGCTTCCCTGGTCAATGACCGCGATGCTTTCCTTTCCCAGCGCGCCATCCCGATCCAGGAGGTCACTCAGTCGGACCTCCACGGTTTCGCACTTCCGTGAAAGCTGGGACGGGTTGTGGACCGTGATCAACACACCGGCAACTGCGGCGACCGGAGCTGCCACAGACAAGGCAACTCCGGCAACGAGGGCTCTGCACATCGGACTCATGAAGACTCCTTTACCTGTCGTGTCGGTGGTGTCACGATTTCATCCACGGTGCGGCCTTCGGCAGCGCTTTCTCAAACTCTGCCAGATGCGCAGCCTCGTGCTCTTTTGTGTATTTTCCGGCAAGAAATTGCTCGCTTACCTCATCATGGAATACTCTCCATGATTCGTCCTCCTTGCCAGGGAGAATGGGGTAGAACAGCGCGCCTGCCGAGCGTGCCGCTTTCAAGTCTCCCAGCGCGTCACCAACCATAAGGATGTGGCCGGCGGCATACTTCCCGGAGGCGGTCAGACTCAACTGCTCTTCTTTCTTTCCAAGCTCCTGTCCTGCAATCAGCGCGACATACCGGTCGATGTCGTGTTCTTCCCACTCCCGCCGCAGCGCCTCCGCCGGCGTGGCGGAGACCACCATGATATCCGTGCGCCCCTGGAGTTTCATGAGGCTTTCCCGAACGAGAGGAAACGGCGGCAATCCCTTGACCATTGCCTCAATGTCCCGGTTCACCGCCTCGCTCCATTCGAGCGTCCGCTTGAGCACAGCGTTCTCCGTCCTGGACACCGCTTCTTTCAATGCCGGATTCCCCAGAGCGGGCGCCGCGTCGATGAACTGCTGGATCGGAGCCCAGTCGACCAGCGTCACGTTGCGCCGCTGCACCTCCGGCCAGTCCCGGAGCAACTCGAAGGTCTTCACGAGCGCCGGGAACCTGTTCGTTCCGCGCCAGTGCGAATACAGGTTCACAAACTCCGCCGCCGTCCGGGCGTATTTTGACACAGGCTGAAGATCGTAGTACTTTATGATATTGGGGATGAAGCACTCCTTGTGCTTGAGCTCCATGGAATCGAAGATACAGCCGTCTGAGTCAAACCCGACGAACCACTCACCCTGCGGCTTGAATGCTTTGAGAACATCCTTCGTTATGGCGGTCACGGTTGGGATTCCTTTCGGATCTTCTGTTGAAAGTGCATATGCATTGCAGCGTTGATCACCGCTTGATACGTGCGCTTCCCCCCTTCATCACGTGCATGGTCTCTTCCATCGTGACCATGCTTGTATCCCCGCGGGTGGATTGCAGCAACGCTCCATGCGCAGTCCCCAGGTCCACGCATTCCTGCGGTGTCATTCCGTGCAGGAGGCCATAGACAAATCCGCTGCAGAATCCGTCGCCACCCCCCACCCGGTCCTCCACTTCAAGGCGTTCGTACCGCCTCGACTCGTAAAACCGTCCGTCATAGTACATGATGGCCGACCAATTGTTGACCGATCCGCTGACCACCTCGCGCAAAGTCGTTCCGACGGCCTGGATATGCGGGTGTGTTTTCACCACCCTCTCCACCATTCTCTTATACCCCTCAATGGGAAGGCTCTTCAGATTCGCATCCGTCCCCTCCACTTCGAAGCCGAGAACTTTCTGGAAGTCCTCTTCATTCCCGATGAGCACGTCAATGAACGGGACGAGGTTGCGGGTGACCTCGATCGCCTTCTTGCTGGACCAGAGCTTGCTTCGGAAATTCAGGTCATAGCTGACGATGGTTCCGGCATCATGTGCTGCCTTCATGGATTCGAGCGCAACATCGGCGCAGCCGTCGCTGAGCGCGGTGAAGATCCCCCCCGTGTGGAACCAGCGAACCTTCCGTTGCGTGAAGATGCGGTTCCAGTCCACATCACCGGCCTTCATGTGCGACACTGCCGTATGGCCCCGGTCATACATGGTGACGCTCGCACGAACGCCCATCCCCACCTCCGTGAAGTTGAGGCCGATCCTGTCGGCCCGGCCGGAACCATCATAGGGTGCCCAGAGGACTTCGCTGATATCCATCCCACTGGTGCGCGCGTGATTCTTGATGAAATGCCCCAGCGGATTGTCCACCAGCCGGGACACCCAGCTTGTGCGCATGCCATAGCGGGCCAGAGCGTAGGCGACATTGTATTCGCCGCCGCCGGCGTAGGCTTCAAAGACCGGGGTGAGTTCGATCCGCTGGTGTCCCGGAGGACTCAAGCGGATCATGCATTCGCCAAGGGCAAGCAGGTCGAATTGAGTGTCTTTCTCCGGATGAATGTGCAATGCCATGGTCTTCCTCGAGTGTGGTGGTTGATGGAGATTATGCTTGCAGCCGGTAGAGCACCTGTCCGGCGTTTTCCACGACACGCTTGCGGTCGTCCGCCCGCCGTCGCCATGCCTCGATATCGATGGAGCGAGGATCCTGATATCCAAGGTTGATGCTCCGGCACACGTCTTCGGGGATCCCGGTCGCGAGCGTGACCGCGATGCGCGGGCGCTCCCCGGATTCATTGTACTCCCCGACACCGCGTACGTTTGTCGAGTGCGCGAGGATCAGTTTGGGCTCGTCGCAGAACCGGTCCCACTGTTTGACGAAATAGTCACGCACGTGATATCCCACGCGCCGGATCAGTGCGCCATGTACAAACGAGATGTCCCTGATCTGCGGCCCGTAGATGACAAGCTCGCCACCGTCCGCGACGACAGGTTCGAGCTTGTACATTGCCTTTCCGCCTACCCAGAGCTCTTCATAGATCGGCGGCGTGATCGCCAGAATACTTACGACCGGCTTGTCCAGGTACGTGATGTGCATCCTGGCGGAATAATCAGCGGCGCGAGACCAGGCCTCCTTCGGCTCTCCCGCGTACAGGCAGGCAAGCCTGTCCTGATCGTCCACGGTGAACGCAAGGCAGAGCGTGGGGACGTGCAGCATCGAGGCCGCCCTGTCGATGACCTCCCTGGTCGGGGTGTTCTTGACGCCGTTGATCAGCGGGTTGGTGATGATGGCGGCCAGCCAATGAAATGTCTGGATGATATCGACCCCCCCGATACCCGGAAAGAAATACTTGTTTCCTCCCGAGAACCCCATCGCCTCATGGGGAACAACCGGGCTCACGATCACGATCTGGTCATACTCCAACACACGCCGGTTGACCGTCACGGCGATATCCTGGCTGAATAATCCCCCGGTGAGCACCCGGATCTCCTCCGAAGGAATCAGGCCGACCGTCACAAGTCCGGCAGGATCGTCGTGCGCGTGATTGAAAAACCGGACCTCGGGAAATTTTTCTCGATGATCTTGCGCGGAAATTCCTACATGCCTGTAGATCCGTTCCATCTCCATCGCTTGATGGGTCCCGGTCGCGATCAGGTAGTCCATCGCATTCACCCGTCTGCCAAGCAGGTCGTGCAGAATGCGGAAGAACA
>JAGDMJ010000316.1 GCA_017860555.1 Bacteroidota bacterium | reverse complement strand
TGGGGGTGGAGTGGCTGGAGGGATTCCCATCCGGGCAAACAGCAGTTCGTTGTAATTGCGCAGGTCAGCCTGGCTTCCCGGGAAGAGCATCAATCCCCCTCCGGCACGGACGTAGCTGTCCAGCCGTTCGGCGAGCGCGGCAGAGAAACTCCTGACGTTGCAGAGCACGATCACGTCGAAGGAGTTGAGATCCATCGAGGGGAGTTGCGGCTCCGCTACCAGTCGCACGGAGAAGAGATCGGCAATGGTGGTGTCCCCGGCCAGGCTCAAGGCGAGCGATGCGAGCTTCGTATCAGCGGCCGTCCCGCCCGCTAGCAGGATCGAGAGATGGTCCGGGACGCGGACCACGAAATGACGCCGGTTGTCCGCCTCAAGGGCATCGTCTTCGATTTGGACATACCCCTTCAGCAGGCCTCGCCGCTTCGCGTTGAACTGCACTTCGGCGTTCAACGTGCTAAAAGGGGCAATGTCGAGGGATTGTTGCACCACGCGCGCGCCGTCGAGATAGACGCTCATGATCGAACCTCTCATGGGCGACGCCTCGGCGTTTCTCACGGTTGTCCTGAGTTGGATCGGCTTGTTCCGGGTATTGATCTGTGTGGCCACGACGGCTGACGACACCCCCGCATTTCCCTCTCCGCTTTCCCCAACGCGGATCAGGAAGAGCTTGGCCCCGGGTTCGAAGCCCTCGGCGCTGTCCGTGGCGGCGGTATCAGGCCGGAATTGAGTTGCCTGCGCGTCCGTGATCAGGTACACTTCTTCGTTCGCGTTCGGGGATTCCCGAGTGATTCGCGAAGCAGCGCGGAGCGCCTCCCGATAGGGAACACTCACATCTCCCGGCTCCGCCGGGGTCAGGGCCGCGCGTGCGGCGGAAATGGAGCGAAGCGGTGCGAACGACGCCGCACGCCGGGTCTCGGAGAGACGAAGAAGGAAAAGATGATCTCCATCCTTGGCAAGGTTCACAAGCCGGTCTGCGGCTTCCTTGGCCTGGTTGAACAACACCCCGCGCTCGTTGCGCACAGTCATGCTTGGGGAATCGTCCAGAAGGATGACCATCGTCGTCGTTGCATGTCCGCCCGCGATGCCAGCCAGCGAACCACGCAAAGCCGGTCGGGAGAAGGCGAACACCATCGCGATCACGATGAGCGTGCGGAGCAGGAGAAGCAGTAGCTGCCGGATCCGTATCCGCCGCATTTTCGTTTTCTGCAGTTCTTTGAGAAATTTGAGCGAGCTGAATTCCACCGTGCGCAGTTTGCGGAGATTCAGGAGATGAATGATGATAGGAATGGCGGCTGCAACCAGCCCAAAGAGAACGATGGGATTGAGAAAGGTCATGAGAAAAATTGCCGAAATTCCGTTTGAAAAGCAATAAGTGCCAGCGGCCCGTGGGGAGGCTAACTCTCCCCGTTCGGTGGGTTCCTGGGAGAGGTCCGTTTCAAGTCCATGTGCGAACATCGGCTCCGACATTCCTTCGGTCGGAGCTTCACCCGCCCGCGTTTCTTGATTTTACTTTGAAAAACCGCTAGCTTTCGGTTCTAAACTATCCACCCTTGCTCCCTTGCCATGTCCCGTTGCACCCGGTTCGTGACGTTGTTGGCCCTCTGCCTGGCGTGTGCTGTTCCCCCGGCTGGCGCAAGAGCTCAAACAGGCGGTTCTCCTCCCGTGAGGGATTCGCTGAGCATTGGGCTCGACTATGAACCCGGAGAATCCCATCGGTTGGCCATCTACGGGCACCGCCATGTGCGGCGCCCGAAAGTTGCGCTGGTCCTGAGCGGTGGCGGAGCCCGGGGTGCCGCGCAGATCGGCGTGCTGAAAGTTCTGGAACGGCACAAGATCCCCATCGACTTCATCGCTGCCACGAGCATGGGCGCGATTGTCGGCGGGCTTTATGCGTCCGGCTATTCCGTCGAAGAGATCGAAAAGATCGCCCTGACAACAGACTGGGACGAGGTGCTCTCCCTGGCCGACGAGCCGAAACGGACAGACCTCTTCATGGATCAGAAAGTCACCCGCGACCGCACGCTTCTGGCGATCCGCTTCCAGGGGCTGGACCCCGTGATTCCCATTGCAGTCTCCAGCGGTCAACGGCTGACCGACTTCCTGAGCAGGGAAATCCTCCAGGCGACGTACCATGCGCACCCGGACTTTGACGCCCTGAAGATACCCTTCCGTGCCATTGCCACCGACCTGGTCTCCGGCAACAGGGTCGTCATGTCCGATGGGCCGCTTGCCGAAGCGATTCGTGCCAGCGCTACAACCCCTCTCCTGTACAATCCCATCGAGCGAGATACCATGCGCCTGATCGACGGCGGACTGCTTGCCAATGTGCCCGTCGACGTCGCGCGGAGCCGGGGGATGGACGTTGTCCTGGCCGTGAATACGACGAGCGGACTGCGGACCGTCGAAGAAATGCGGGCACCCTGGCAGGCGGTAGACCAGATGATGGGCATTACCATGGCCGTGCTGAACGAACAGCAACTCAAGGATGCGGATATTGTCATTACCCCGGACATCGGGAAACGGCTGGCGTATGATCTGCGGGGGCTGGACAGCGTGATATGGCAGGGGGAACGTTCGGCGGAGGCGAAGGTGCCGGAGATCCTCCGCCTGCTCGAACAACGCGAACGGTGGCTCGCGCTCTCCTCCAATCAGATGCGGGAGTTCGACCGTCCGATCGTGGAGATCACCGGCGGGGTTATCCCTGACACGCTCCGCGACCGCATCAGACATGATGCCTGGCGGGGAACCATCTCCGAAGGGCAGATACGTTCCCACCTGCGGGCGATCTATGCGCTAGGGGATTGCCGCGATGTCCGCGCGGACATCATTCGCGATTCGCTCGGGTCGAAGGTTCGATATGTGATCACCCCGAATCCGCGGCTGATATCGGTTCTGCTCCAGGGATGCGCACAGATCTCCGCGGAGACCCTCAAGACCGTCTTCACGCCTATGATCGGCCGAACGATCAACCACGGGGCAGGGGTCGAAGCGCTCGAGCAGATCCTGCATATGTACCGAAAGCAAGGGTACTCCCTGGCACGATTCGATTCGCTGCAGTTCATCGAATCAACCGGACAGGTCCGGCTCGTTCTGGATGAAGGGATCATCAATGCCGTCAACGTCGAAGGGGGAATCCGGACCCAGGATGCTTTCGTCCTGAAAGAGTTCGCATTGAAGCCGGGAGAGATCTTCAACATTGACAGAGCGGACAGAGGAGTGGCCAACATCAGCAGTACAACCCTCTTTGAGTTTGTCTATCTGGAAGTGTCCTACCAGGGAGGGGACCCCGCACTCACCATCCGGCTGAAAGAACGCCCGAGCCAGCTCGTCAGGATCGGTTTCCGCGCCGACAACGAACGTCACCTTCAGGGTTTGCTCGACATCCGTGATGAGAACTTCCAGGGCTCCGGTATGGAGCTGGGCGGGACTATCGCCGGCGGCGACCGGAACAGCAGGTTCATGCTTGAGTATAGAGCGTACCGCCTGTTCGGCACATACATGTCCTTCAGCGCGGACGCCTTCTACCGGACCTACAACACCTATACCTACGAGAACGCCCCGGAGGAGGAGGAGAATCACTGGAAGAGAATCCGGGTAGGCGAGTATCAGGATATTCGTTACGGGGCAAGCATCGCTATCGGAAGCCAGCTTGAACGCCTGGGAGATGCGACCGCCAGATTGACCGTCCAGGACGTGCGGCTGAAGAACATCGAGAACGCGGCTTCTCTGGAAGAGCGCTATCACCTGGTGACGCTTCGTGTCGGAACGGTCGTGGATTCGAAAGACAATTACCCCTTTGCCAATTCGGGCATTGGCCTGGCGATGTACTATGAATTTGCCGCCGAGGGGCTGGGAAGCGAGATCGGCTACAACGCCCTGAGCGTGATGTGGGAGAGCTACCTGACGTGGGGAGAGCGTCATACCTTCCATCCAAAGATCACCATGGGGTTGGCAGACCGCACGATGCCCCTCAGCCAGCAATTCCGGCTGGGAGGGAGGGAGATGTTCTTCGGATTGCGGGAAGATGATCAGCTCGGCCGGGAGCTCCTGTTGTTGAATCTGGAGTATCGGCTCCTCTTGCCATTCCGTCTTCTCTTTGATTCGTACCTGCGGTTCCGGTATGACCTGGGGTCAATCTCTACCGTGCCTGAGGAAATCAAGTTCAGCACACTCCGGCATGGCGTAGGCACGGAGCTTGTCCTTCGCACGCCCATCGGGCCGGCCTCTGTCGGCGTGGGCAAGTCCTTTTACTTGAACAAGGATCTTCCGGAGGACCCCCTCCAGCATGGGCCGTTCCTGTTCTACTTCGCACTGGGATACGATTTTTGAGACTGTTTTTCCATTATTCAAAAAGAATGGGTACATTCACATATGACAACAAAACCGCCATCCCCCGTCAAGAAGGCTTCCGAGACCAGCCTGGAAAAGGCTGCCTACGCCAGCGTCGACGGCATTCCCGCCGTGGATGACCACGACCTGGACCGGCTTGCGTACAATGTGTGGCTCTGGCTGACAACGAAACGGGATTCACTCGAGCATGCTGTTCGGAGTGCAGGTGTCCGCCTGAAGATCACGGAGGAGGAGGCGGTCAAGAAGATCCG
>JAGDMJ010000315.1 GCA_017860555.1 Bacteroidota bacterium | reverse complement strand
GTGTGTTATCAAGGATTTGACTGTGGCCAGGATCCTCCGCCTGATGCCTCTTGTCATGGTCGGCCGGCACCGGAATGTGAAGGAGGTTTCCCTGCTTCGGTCCAGCGAGGGGATTCGGATTGACTCAGCGCAGAGATTCTTTGTGCACGCCGACGGGGAGATGGTAGGGGAAGGAGTGAACCACGTCGAAATCAGTCTCAAACGCAAACACCTGCCCATCCTGACTGCATGAATCAGGATCAGGAGACTTCCAATGCATGGTGTCCCAATTCCCTCGCCGTGCCAGATTATGTAATCTAGGTGGTGCATGCCAGGTTTGCCTGGGATCCCCTGGGGAATCACCTTGGAGTCACCTGGGTTCCACCGGGAATTCACCGAGGGAATTACCCGGAATCTTCGGTGGAATCACCCAGAACGTCGATCAAGCCGGGTCTTGGCCCCGGAAACGTTGGATCACCTGGGACCCACCAGGGAATCCCCCCAGGACCTCTCTGAGACTCGTTCGGGACGTGAGGTTAGCCTGGAGTTTGACCCAGGTCTCCTGGAATCCCCTGGGGCTGATCTGGACAAGCCTCATGGATCGTGGCCAGTGTGAATTTGCGGGCGAGCTCGGGCAATGACATCGTCGCTACGTCGTAGTCTGAGGAGCAGCGGATGAGACTTGAGGTTGTTGCCCTGAAACGAACAGGCTCAGAGCAAGGGCAGACGAGAGAAGCACTCAGGACCAGCGGGATGGAACGGTGTGGATCGCTGATGGCCCACTGGGTACCCCCACTGAAATACCAAATAATGTATATTATGTAAAGCTAATAGAATTTTCTTCATCCCCTACCAACTTGCCGATGGCACTAATATATTGAAAGGCCATCTCCTTCACCGGAACATCTATGTAGCCCTGTATCGTTAGCCTTTCTCCTCCGACGCTCCCTAACAGCCTTGCCTGCACCTTTCTGGCCGCCGCCATGGCGAGAATCCTGCTTACGTCACTCTGGCGTGCAGTAACGACGATCCTCGACTGATCCTCACCGAACAGCACTCCATCGGGCCTGATCCGGTCCATTTCGAGGCTCACCTCCGCGCCGAGCACATCCCTCCCTGATCCAATGCAGCACTCGGCCAGGGCCACTGCCAACCCGCCTTCAGAACAGTCGTGAGCCGATTGCACAAGCCCTGCCTTCATCGCTTCAAGGACGCAGCGCTGAACCGCAATTTCGTACTGGAGGTCCAGTTCCGGGGCATCCCCGGCAACGAGCCCGTGCACGCTACTCAGATATTCCGAGCCTCCCAGATGCCCACGGTTCACACCCAGGAGGATCACAGCATCACCCTTATGCTTGAATGGCGAGGTCGTTACCATCTTGAGATCCTCGATGATCCCGAGCATGCCGATCACCGGCGTTGGATACACCGAAGCGTTCGGGCTCTCATTGTAGAAGCTCACATTCCCACCGGTCACCGGCGTATTGAACGCCCGGCAGGCTTCTCCGATCCCTCCGACGGCTTCTTTGAACTGCCAGTACACCTCGGGTTTATAGGGATTGCCAAAGTTCAGACAGTTCGTGATGGCCAACGGTGTTGCACCGGTGCAGACGACGTTTCTGGCTGACTCCGCCACCGCGATCATGGCACCTCGTCGTGGATTGAGATACACATACCTCCCATTGCAGTCCGTTTTCAGGGAAAGCGCCTTTCCGGATTCCTTCACGAGCACCACAGCCGCGTCACCTTCGGAAAGCACCAGGTTGTTGGTCCGTACCATGCTGTCGTACTGCTCGTAGACCCAACGCTTGCTTGCGATATTCGGCGTCTCAAGCAGCCTGAGCAGCACGCTATTGAAATCGGCGGGCACAGGCAGCGTGCGCTCATGGAAGGCACGGGTTTCACGCAGGTACCCAGGTTCCCGGGATTCGCGGATGTAGACCGGTGCACCTCCGCCCAGAACGAGCGAATTCGGCGGGACATCGGCTACCTGCCGCCCTTGATACGAGATCTGCAGCCGGTCACCGTCGATGACTTCACCGATGGTTTCCACGTGAAGATCCCACTTCTTGAATATCGTCTCAATGTCCTGCTCATGTCCCTTCTTGACAACGACCAGCATGCGTTCTTGCGACTCCGACAGAAGCAACTCGTACGCCGACATCCCTGATTCGCGTGCAGGGACCAGGTCCAGATTGATCCGCATGCCGCTCTCCCCTCTTGCGCTCATTTCAGATGTGGAACAGGTGATGCCGGCGGCGCCCATGTCCTGGATCCCGACCACAAAACCGGACCGGATGGCCTCAAGCGAAGCCTCCAGGAGCAACTTCTCCGTGAATGGGTCTCCTACCTGAACAGAGGGGCGCTTCGCCTCGGACTTCTCGGAGATCTCTTCCGATGCAAAAGTAGCCCCGTGGATTCCATCCCGCCCTGTGGCGGACCCGACGATCATGACCGGATTCCCGGCACCCCGGGCAACAGCGCTCGCCCACTGCCCCACCTTCACGACTCCAACCGACATGGCGTTGACAAGTGGATTGTCTTCGTAGCAGGGATCGAAGTAGACTTCGCCCGCCACCGTCGGCACGCCAAAACTGTTTCCATAGTCTCCAATGCCGCGAACCACCCCCTTGAGGAGGCGTTGCGTGCGCATGCTGTCCAGGCTCCCAAAGCGGAGGGAATTCAGCGAGGCGATCGGCCGCGCTCCCATGGTAAAGATGTCCCGCTGGATCCCACCGACCCCAGTCGCGGCTCCCTGGTACGGTTCCACGGCCGAGGGATGGTTGTGACTCTCAATCTTGAATGCAACCGCGAGGCCATCGCCGATGTCTACCAGCCCCGCGTTTTCTTCACCGGCGCCGATCAGCAGCCGGCCACCCGACCTGGGAAGTGTCTTCAGCAGGGCGATCGAGTTTTTGTAGCTGCAATGTTCACTCCACATCACACTGTAGATGCCGAGTTCCGTATATGTGGGGACTCGCCCCAGATACTCAATGATCTTCCCGTATTCCTCTTCCGTGAGTCCATGTTGAAGAGCCAGGTCCAACGTCACTTCGGGTTCGCGGATAATGTCGCCATGTGCCATAGGATTGCCGGTTCGATTGATTCGTTTGAGTTGTGGGCGATCAGGCTGCCAAGAAACAAGAATATTCATTCCAACAATATCAGTATTTCGTCCTTCTCCACGGCCTCTCCGGCCGCCACGCAGATCTCTTTCACTTTTCCCGGGGTGTGCGCTTTGATCTCGTTTTCCATTTTCATCGCTTCAAGAATCACCACTCCCTGGCCCGCGGAGACGGAGTCACCTTCTTTCACTTCCACTCTCACGACCAACGCCGGCATGGGGGCCCGGACCTCCGTTCTCACCGGTCCCTGAACAGCTGCGCTCAACTGTCTATGGAGCCGCTCCCGCTCGGAAGTCACCTGGACCCGGTGGAGGGACGCTTCCGAAAACATTTCCCACGTGCCGGCTGTGCCCGACGCCGCAATGGCGACGGCAGTCCCATCAAGCAGCACGGAGTATTGGTGACGGGCCGTTTGCTCAGCGGTGACGGGAACGCACCGCTCTCCATTGACGGCGATCACGGATCCGTTTTCGGTGGAGACCTGATACTCCTCCGCGTCGACAACAACGGTGTACGTCTTCACGATCCCCTCATCATATCGGTTCGCTGCAGCCGCCACCGACGTTTTTCCCGCTGGTCCGTCCCGAGCCCGTTCACACGGGCTTCCCCCGCTTCCTTCAGCAGCGCCGCTAGAATGGCTATCGCTTTCCGGGACTGCGCCGACCCTTTGGCAAGGTCCCCGGGGTTGAAGTGGTCCGCCAGGAAATGCGTCGTGTAGTCACCCTGCCGGAAGACGTCGTGTTCCATGATGAACCTGAGGAGCGGAATATTGGTCGTGACGCCCAGGATCTGATACTCCAGCAGTGCGCGTCGCATTCTTTCGATCGCTTCCGGTCGCGAAGGAGCCCATGCAATGAGTTTGGAGATCATGGGATCATAGTGGACGGGGATTTCACCTCCCTCGTTTACTCCTCTGTCCTCCCTGATCCCGATGCCTTGCGCCGGCCGGAGGTGCGTCACTGTCCCTGTCGACGGCATGTAGTTGTTCTCCACGTCTTCGGCACAGATGCGGCACTCGATGGCATGCCCGTTCCAACGGACTTCTTCCTGTTCGAACGGCAGGTCCTCCCCGGCCGCCACGCGGAGTTGCAGTGCAACCAGATCAAGCCCTGTCCGCATTTCCGTGATGGGATGCTCCACCTGTAGCCTCGTATTCATCTCCAGGAAAAAGAAATTCCTCGCGCCATCCACGAGAAATTCCACGGTGCCGGCATTCGCGTAGCGGCACGCACGCGCGGCACGCACCGCGGTTTCGCCCATGCGCGCGCGCAACTCCGAGGTCAGAATGGGCGATGGGCTTTCCTCCACGACCTTCTGATGCCGCCTCTGCACTGAGCACTCGCGTTCGCCCAGGTGAATGACGTGGCCACTCACGTCTCCCAACACCTGGAACTCAACGTGATGGGGCCTTTCAAGGTACTTCTCGAGGAAGATCCTGGCATCAGCGAACGCGCTTCCGGCCTCAAGTGCCGCACCTTTCATTGCCGACTCGAGCTCGT
>JAGDMJ010000314.1 GCA_017860555.1 Bacteroidota bacterium | reverse complement strand
GGGAACACGGCGTATGAACAGGGGGATTTCAATTCAACTACGGAAGACCAGATAAAATCCTATGTCGCTCCGGCCCCGATCGGGGGCACAGCATTGCGGGTGTATAAATCTTCGCCGTCCGTGATCGACGGGGAACACACGGAAGAGATGCGATCCTATGTAAAGCAAGGAGTGGCCTTCATCAATTTCCTGGGCCATTCCGGGGGGCGGATGTGGGGAGTGGATATCGGGAGTCCCTATGACATGGAGAACGTGACCGGCCAACTTCCGTTCGTCTCATCGGTCAGCTGTAACGTCGGGGCCTTTGCGGAGCCTTCGAACGACGTGCTTTCCGAAGAGTTCGTGCTCGCCGAAAACCGTGCCGCCATCGGGGCCTGGAGCTCGTCGTCGCTCGGATATGCCTACACCGGCAGCCTGATGGTCACGTATTTTCTGGACGGCCTCAGCAAGGATATGTTGCGCGAAATCGGAAAACTCACCTCCCTGGCTAGATACCGCCTGGGCATGGCCTTTGGCACCAGCCCCATCGCGGAGACGATGCTGAACTGCACGCCGTTGCAAGGGGATCCACTCTCTCGTTTCCCGATTCCCTTGAAGCCGGATCTGGGAATCACCGCCGGGGACATCGCGGTGGATTCAGAGGCCGGATCAAGCCAGGATCCGCCGCCGGGCCTCCGCATTCGGCTGCATAACTACGGCATTGTCACGCCGGATAGCGTCCAGATTTCTGTCGCTGATATCTATGGAGGAAAGCAGGAGGAGAAACGCCTGCGCGTGGGTCCACAATATCATATGGACTCGCTCTCCGTGCCGTGGACGACGTCGGCGGAGCCGGGAAAACACTCCGTCATCGTCACTCTCGATCCGGACGGGGCTATCGATGAGGTCTCCAGGTTGAACAACGTCGCATCGATCGACAATTACGTTTACGCGAAAACTCTGGTGGCGACAAAACCGGCAGACAATGCGGTGGTAGGCCCGGGTGTTCAAACACTCACCGTCGGTCTTCCGGGACGAGGAGGAGTGGCCGGGCTCCAAACCGTCTTTGAATTGGACACGGTCTCTTCATTTGATTCCCCATTCAGGGTCCAATCCGGCGTCGTCGTGCCCGGTGCTGTCTCGTCCTCCTGGAGTACTCCCGATCTTGCGGGAGGACGCGCCTACTTCTGGCGGGCGCGGACAATCAATGGAGAGACGCTTGGAGACTGGGTGACCTCCGCTTTCACGACGACGGCGCAACCTCCAGCGCCGCCGACGGTGCGCCGGCTCGAGCTAACGGCGGATCAATTTGGCCGTGACGACCTTGACCAGACCGCTGCTACCGATTCCGGCGTTATCATCGCTCCAAGTGTGCCCCTGCATCTGTGGGCCCGGTCGTACGGCGACCGCGGCGGGATCACGCACCATGTGTACAGCAAGATAGGGATCAACAACCAGGTGATCTGGGGATATGAGTGGGAGGTCGGGCACAGCTTCATGGGCATTCGGGTCAACGAATTCGATGGAACCTACGACTTCAAAACCTTTGATGTCAAGAACAGTCCCACACGTGCCGACAGCCTCAAGGATTTCATCAACAACACTCCAAAGGGGAACTATATCGTTCTGTCGGTGATCTTCGACGGCCACACGAATGTCACCGACAGTCTCATGCTCGCCGTGGAATCGCTGGGAAGCACGGGGATCAGGAGCCTGCTCCCGGGGCAATCCTGGGCGTTCATCGGTAGGCGGGGTTATCCTGCAGACGCGATCGAGAAGCTCACGGATGACACGGCGTATGTCGCCCTTCAGGTCCCGAACTACTACAGCCGCGGAAAGGGAACCATTGTGACCACTGTTTTCTCCACGCCGGCACGTTGGAATTCCTTCCACTGGCGTGGAAACATCCTGCCTGGCGTCACCACGATGAACCTCGCTGTTCTCGGGATCAAGACCTCGGGAACGGTGGATACGCTCCGCTCCATTCCGCCGGACAGCAACGATATCAGCCTGGATTTTCTGAACGGCCTCCGGGGTCATTATGCCGGTTACCGGTTCCTGGCACGTCTGTACACGGCGGACGCATTGCGGACGCCGGTACTGACGCAGTGGTGGGTTGATGCAGAGCTCCCGGCGGACCTGGCGATCAGCACCCAGAGCATAGGATCTGAAGGACAGTCTGTCGCGAGGGGAGCCGAACTCCGACTCCCCATCAGGGTCCATAATCTTGGCTACAGGGCCGTAGACAGTGCCCGGGCAGCGATTTTTCTGTATGACGAAATGAACGTGCCAAGGATGCTCGCGTCGGCGAGAGTGGACAGCGTTCCGGTCGACGGACAGAGGACGGTGGTGGTTCCGCTCTCGACACAGGAGCTACCGGCACGCAGTTCCATCAGGGTTCAGGTCGAGCCCGCTCCGGGAAATGAAGAGTTGTTTGCCGAAAACAACGGGGCGGATTTCACATTCACCGTGACAGGAGGATCCCAGGCACGCGTCCAGGTGTTGGCCGATGGTGTCTCCCTGATGGATGGCGATTACGTGGCAGCTTCGCCGAAGCTCGTGGTGCACCTCGCGAACCTGGAGGACTTCGGAGAGGCGCGTCAGACCATCGAAGCATTTGTGGACGGGCTCAGCGTTCAGGCCCAGCAGGGGGACGAGGTCATGTTTGCTCCGTCGCTTTCGGCAGGAATGCATACGCTCCGGGTCGTTGCGCGCGTCAGTAACGCGCTCGGGTTTGTTGACTCGCTCCAGCGCGACCTTGTTGTGAATGTCGTTGATGAATACAGAATCTTGCAGCTCTACAACTATCCCAATCCGTTTTCCGGCGAAACCTACTTTACCTTTGTTCTGACGGGTGCGCGTCCGCCCGATGAAGGATCGATCCGCATCTACACTGTGGCGGGGAGGAAGATACGTCACATGGCCATTCCACCGTCATCTCTTCAGATTGGAGTGAACCGAATACAGTGGGACGGGAGGGACAATGACGGAGACGATGTGGCGAACGGGTATTACTTCTATCAGGTTGAAGTGACTGCAGGAGAGAAGAGCGAAGCGGCAATTGGCAAGATGGTTCGGGTACAGTAGCGCGTTCAGGTCCGCACCGTTGGCCGCAGCGCTCGTCCCACCTGCGAGCGCTACGGCCGAACCCGGAGCGGTGGCCATCTCGGCCTTGCTGTGATCTTACCTCCCATGTGCACAAACCCTCACCGGTTTCTTCCGTAGCAAAACCCTTGCCAGTCGGAAATGTTGGAATTCAAAGGAATTTTCATATCTTTAGACGGGTAATGGTGGCTAATACTGGCCAGGTGATGGATAAAGAAAGGTAACGGATGATCATCATGAAATTTGGCGGGACCTCCGTGGAGGACGCCAAAGCAATGCGCAATGTTGCGGAGATTGTCGAACGGTATCTGCAACGGAACCCGGTAGTCGTTGCGTCGGCATGCGCGGGTGTGACGAATGCGTTGCTCGGCCTGGCACGAGGGGCTCTGGACGCTGGAAAGGTGCGCTCGCTCGATCTCGTGGAGCAGCTGCGCCAGCGTCACCTGCAGATCGCGCGGGACTTGGTCGGAGGAGACGCACTTGTTACTATCCAGTCGCAGATCGATGCCATGATGGACGAGTTGCGCGACCTCGTGAAGAGCATTGCGATCCTGGGCGAGTTGACGGACCGTTCTCTGGACACCTTTGCCTCGTTCGGGGAGAAGCTCTCCACGCTGCTGCTCTGTAACGCGCTGAAGCAGAAGGGCATGAATGCCGTGCTGGTGAATGCGCAGGAAGTGATGATCACGAACGCTGATTTCACGCATGCCGTACCGCTCTTTGATGAAATCGACCGGAGGGCCCCGCGGATCATCGGCGAACTGGTGCGTACCGGCCATGTCGTGGTCACGCAGGGATTCCTGGGCGCGACCCTGGCCGGAGTTTCCACAACCATCGGACGGGGAGGATCCGACTATTCGGCTGCGATCTTCGGCGCGGCCCTGAACGTCGAGGAAATCCAGATCTGGACGGATGTTGACGGGATGATGACGTCCGACCCATCAAAGATCAAAGGTGCGCAGCTCATCAAGGAAATGACCTTCCGCGAGGCCGCAGAGCTCGCCTACTTTGGCGCAAAAGTTCTCCATCCTTCAACCATGATACCCGCGGTGCAGAAGAACATTCCGGTGCGCATCCTGAACTCCCGGCGGCCGTTCGTTGAGGGGACGGTGATCGTACGCGAGCCGCGGTATCCGGACCCGCGGGTGGTGAAATCCATCGCCTCAAAGGGGGGTATCACGCTCATTAATATCATCTCCACGCGGATGCTCATGATGCACGGATTCCTGGCCAAGGTATTCGAGATCTTCGCGCGCCATGAAAAGAGCGTTGACGTGCTTGCGACCTCCGAAGTGAGCTTGTCGCTCACGGTGGATTCGGACGGTGACTTTGACAGCTTGCTCGAAGAGCTCCGCACGATCGCGGAAGTGGAGATTTCCCACGACAAAGCGATCTTCTGTGTCGTCGGGGAAACCCTGAAGAGGTCCAAAGGCGTTGTCACGAAAGTCTTCTCGACACTCGAGGAACATGACATCAGCGTTGGCATGATCTCGCTCGGCGCATCGGAGATCAATGTGACGTTCGT
>JAGDMJ010000313.1 GCA_017860555.1 Bacteroidota bacterium | reverse complement strand
CTCGGCCTCCAGCAGTCTTGTAATTTTGATCTCGCTCAAAGTGCCGTCCACCGTGGCGCCTCCGGCCAGAGCAATTAGATTCACCAGGTCAATGGACTTTGAGATCTCATACCGCCCTGGCCTCGTTACATTGCCAATCACGTTGACAACGATCGTGAGCTCGTTCGGCTTGGCGAAATAGTAATTGGATGTCGTCAGTTGCACGGACGTGGCGGACAATAACCCACTCTGCCCCAGGTTTTCCATTTGCGCTTTGGCGATGGAACCGGCCACAAGGAGCGACAAAAAACAGAGGGCAATCCGGACCTGGCATTTCATGGGATACCTGCCTGATAAATTTGAGAAAAGAAGCATACGAGACAGTGACCGCAGAGCAGAAAAGGCGTAGCTCACTCGCAGCATGTGCAAGATATGACGTTGCGGAACAAAATCAAGTGCGTTCTCCCCTCCTACCCCACCGCCGTCGCCGCTCATTATCCAGCGACGGCGCTTCTCTCCCGGGCAGGTCAAACACCACCAACTTGGCCCTCCTGGCATCAGTTGATATTCCCGGGTCGTGGCCACCGCCGTGAAAGGCCCCCTTCTGCAAGCCTCATCGAGATGCTACTTCAAGACCACAAGCCGACGCGTCTCAACATATGCTCCGGCCTGAATCCTGTAGAAATACACTCCCCCTGCCAGCCTTGCGGCATCAAACTCTACCTGATGTGACCCCGCCGCCACTTCTCCATCAACTATGGTCGCCACCTGCTGGCCGAGCGAATTGAACACGAGGAGCCGCACATGGGAAGCCATGGGCAAGCGGTAGTCAATCCTCGTCGCCGGATTAAACGGATTGGGATAGTTTTGCGCCAGAGAGAACGCCGCAGGTGTGCCTCCCTCTTCTATTCCCGTCGCGAATTGCACGCGTATCGCGTCGGTGTAATGCGAAGATCCGTCCAGATCGATCTGATTCAATCGATAGTACCATGAAGCGACGCCTGCTGTCGCATCGATATACTCGTACGTGTGAGGTTCCACCGTGGTCCCGTGCCCGGCAACGAACCCGTTGGCAAGCGGCACGAATCCCCCCATCGCCTCAGCCGAGCGCTCAACCTGGAAGCCGTAGTTTTGCGTCTCACTCAACGTCGTCCACCGCAGCTCGACGCTCCCCTCGTGCTTCTGGACTGCCGTCATCGACGAGATCTGCACCGGCAAGCCCGACGCACCGTAGATCCATTGGATCCCTGCGACATCATCGGCATGAAGTGTCCGCTTGACCGCTCCGGCTGAGCCGAATCCATACATGATCTTGGCGGCGTCATTGACCGCGTCCCCGATGTCACCGTACAGGTCCCGAAGGTTGAGCCAGTGGCCGAGCTCGTGCAAAGCAGTCGATTGGACGTCATATTCCGAACCCCCGGGGGTTCCGTCAGTGCTCCAGCTGTAATTGCTGCTGAAGGCAAAATCACACTCAACAATGCCCGAAGCGTTGGACCAGTACGACGTCTGGCCGAGGATGCCGGTGCCGAGCGGCGACCACATGACGGCGTTCACCCCGTCATAAGAATTCGCGGTCACCGACGTGCTTCCCGCGTAGTGCATTGTAAACAGCGCCCCCGCGTTGCTCCAACTGTTGGTGCTGGCCTGGACCTGGGCCCCCTCGCCCGCGGCTCCGCCATAGTTCTCGTTGATGTAGTAGTCGATCACCGGATACGCCCCCGGCCAGCGAGTCCTCCCGTATCCGAACGAAACCCTGAATGCGTAACCGGCGCCTGTCGCGCCATCGGACGTGGTGACCGTCACCGGTCCGCTTCCGGCCGAGGCGGGGTATCCATTCACCGTCGCAACAGGCACCTGGCAGGTGATCTCGGTGTTCGACCATGATGTGATCGTGCCGGGGATCGTCGGCTGTCCGCTCCTGTAGAAGAAATTCACTGTCCCCTGAGTGGCGCCGAAGTTGGTCCCCGTTATTGTGACGGGCGTGCTCGTGCCGGCCGACGCCTTCGACGGTGTTATGTTCGAGATCGTCGGCAACACCCCCTGGTATTTCTGGATCACGACATCGTCGACAAACGCGCCGGCATACGCGGCCTGACTTGAATTGCTCGCAAAGACGAAGGCAATCCAGACCTGCGGCTGGCCCGCGAGGTTCCCCAGCGTATAGACATTTGTCAGATCGAAGTTGTAATTCACCCAGCCGCCGGAATTGCCGGACCATTGCACGCCAGAGAAATTGGTGCCGTTTATCGAGGCCATGCACCTGAAGTAGTCGGCACTCGGTTGCGATGAGTTGTTGAACCAGAAGACCATCTCCGCGTCAGCGGCATCGCTCAGGTCGAACGGACCGAAGACCATCCACGAACTCATGTTGTTCGCGTATTGCCCGCCTGAAGCGGGGAGACCGCTGGTCCCGCCCTGCGCGCACCATGCGGACTTGCTCCCCGCGTGAGCGAGGTAGCTCTGATCATCCCAGGTGGGATTGCCTGCTCCAGCCCACAACCCCGTCGGGAATGTCCCTTCGAACGTCTGTGAGTGGATCGTCACCCATCCGTTTGTTTTTGCCGGGGCTGGCTGCCGGCTCGGATTCTGGTTCGCGTCCGGTATTTTCGTCGCATGACTGAGGGATTCGTCCAGCCTCATGCTCGAGGGTTCCTCGATGAGCGTACCTCGCTGCATCTGAAAGCCCGATCTGCCGGATCCTACGGCATCAAGTGCGGGCCCGGTTGCGGGATCACTGACATAGTCGCGAATTGCCTGCATGAATTCATCGACACCCACGCCTTTGGAGTCGAGATATATCTTTCCTGAAGACACAGCGAACTTCCCCTGCGGCCCGCCTATGATCTCACCCGGTCTAGAACCGAGGAAGAGCACCACTTCTTCCCCCTCCTGCAAGGAACCCGTTGAGGAGACCCATTCGGTAATCTCTCCCACCGTTCCTCCCTGCACCGCGACCGTGAGAATATCCTGCGCCGCGTTTCCTTTCATAACGTCCTCCACCTCGATCGTCGCCACGGTGTAAATGTGGTTCCCTCGCTCATCGTCTAGCCATTTGCATTCCGTGCCGAGGACTTTGCCATGAACGATTGAAGTCGCCTTCAGAGCCATGTCAGAGAGACTCATGGGGACGATCTGCGAGAATGCGTGGCTCTCGCCCACAAGTTGGACCGCAGCCGCAATGCCAATCGCAAACATCCGACGAACGTGAATCATGGAAGCACCTTTCATAGGGAAATGGATTTGGACTTCGTGAAACAAGGCAAGACGAATAGGCTGAGAAAGAACGGAGTCTTCTATAATGCGGTGACTGCCGTGTATCTGCTACGAATCTACAAATATTTGCGAATAATGTCAACGCGGTTCGCGGGAGGATGGAGCGGGAATGTCTAAGAAATGTGGGGTGGCAGGCTATTTGACTCGAAGAGGTGGGAAATCTTGCGTGTCTGGCTCACTTCTTCTTCGCGCGATGCTCGTAGAAACCGCTAAAAAGAGAGCGAAATAGACAGAATTCTGTATGTGCTCGAAATATTGATTATTTGGCTTGCGTCTGAGTCCAAAAGGGGCTTTATTTACCTGTGTTTCTTCATCGCAGGCACTAATGACCCATCCGTCAAATAGTCGTTGCGCGACAGATCCGCGTGAGGTTTGCATCGACTGCAATCTATACGAGCAATGCGCCGTGCGTGACAGAAAGTCATCGATCGATGTATTTCGCATCATGTTCTTCGCTATCACATTCGGTACGCTCTCGCTTCTCATCCTCCTTCGCTGAAGGTCCCCCCATTTCACTTCAACCGCCACGCACTTCTTCCCCGATTCTATAGAGATCTCTTCTTCGTGGCGCGCCTGCATGTTCCAACTTCGTTGGTTGGCTCCCGTCGTTCGCGATGGATTGGATGGTCCCGGTAACAATCATGGCGTGGCCGGAATTGGTTTCGGTGAGGCCCAGGTTTCGGTACTCAGTATAGATGACCCCCTGCGGTCTGAGAATGTTCCAGATTCTGGGAATATACAGATGCGTGGGATCGCCGAATGTCCCCGAATATCGCGGACCGTCGATCACGGCGATGATCACGGTTCGTGTTTCTCCGGCAAGGGCAAGGAGAGGGAAGAAGCAGAGCAACAGCAGCAGGGCAAGTCTTCTCATGCGATGCTTCCCACAGGCTTTTTCGGGTGAATCCTTGGCCAACATGTTGCGAGAAGGCAATATCCCAGAAATATTCGAAAAGAGGATGTGCGGGAGAGCACATCGTTGTTGTTTTCGGGATCGTCGTGGGTCCCAACGTGAAGGCGTTCGGTGAGGGAGGCGACAGACTTTAGAACCGTGAACCGAGAACCGTGAATTGTGAACACCTGCCTGCCGGCAGGCAGGTCGAAGGATGAATGGTGAACGGTGGACGGCGAATGGCGAATCGATTCAGGGATAGACCTGCTTTACATTGTCAGCACGGCCCACCCACCCGTACACCGGCGCAAGCCCGGGCGACGCAGGCATTGATCCACCGAACCCAATGTAGCGCTTCGTCACCATGTTGATCGGCGAGATCGGCAACTGCTTCAATCGATCGTAGTACAATGTCACCGGGTAATTCTTCACGGCAGAAGAAACATACTCATCCAGACGCTGCGAGATC
>JAGDMJ010000312.1 GCA_017860555.1 Bacteroidota bacterium | reverse complement strand
TCGTCCAATTTCTAGGTACCTGCCAACCCGAAAGCCGGGCTCACTAGGCCCGGCTTCACCAAAAACGGAGGTCATGCGAATCAGCCACCCTTACTTTGAGCCTTTCGCGTAATCCTCAAACTTCGTCTTTGTGTAGTGGTCTTCGGCGATATACGAGAGGATCGTCTTGAAGTTGTCGGCATCCGCGTACCCCGGGAGACCCGTGATAGGCTTTCCATCCGCCGTGAAGAAGAGGGTGGTGGGGTAACCGGTGACCCCGAATTCACCGGCAAGCTGTTGTTCCGTGTACTGCCGTCCTTTATAGGACTGCTTGTCGGAAGATTCGGCGTTAAGCTTCACAACGACGTATTTTTCCCTGAGGTAACCCGAAACCACTGAGTTGGCGTACGTCTCCGCATCCATCCGTTTACACCATCCGCACCAATCCGTATAGACATCCACGAGCAGCTTCTTGTTGGTCTTCTTCGCCTCAGCCATCCCTTTCTCAAACGAAAACCACTGGAGTTTTGACTTTTCGCCGGCGTGAGCAGTCTCCGCAATTCCTGAAAGCAATAGCAGGGCGGCGGTTGCGATAACGAATTTACTTTTCATTATGCCTTCCTTGACCGAAATACGTCCTAAAACGTTACTGCGAGCGAGAGAGTGTGCGTGTTCCCAAGATCCTCCGCTAGGCTGGAAAACGCATAATCGAGCCCGACCACACCATAGCGGACTCCCAGTCCGGCACTCAAGCCTCTCCCCTGAGATCCGAATTGGTAGCCGCCGCGGGCAGCAACCATCCGGCCGAACATGAATTCAGCTCCGGAATTGAGATACCCATGCTTCTCCGGAAATACGTGCATGTAGTCGACTGCCAGATTCAATGTATATACGTCGGCGCCGAATCCCAGAGAATAGGCAGGTCCAATGCGAAGCAAGGATGGCAACGAAGTCTTTTCGTCTTGCAGCTTGGACATGGTGCCGATGTTGGCAAGGACGATACCCGCCACCAGATTCTCCAGAGGCGTGTTCACCTGTGCGCCGAGATCCACCGCGAAGCCGGAAGCTTCGTCCACAAGGATCTTCTCGTAAAGGAATTTCGCCGTGAGGCCCAGTCGCACATCGGATCCTACCGACTGGGCATAGGAAACGCCCAGGGCGAGGTTACGGGCAGTGAATGTCGCTTCCACCGGACCCGGACGAGTGCGCATTTCGATGTCGGAGACCGTGGTGGAGATAACGGAAACTCCAAGGGCATTTCGCTCGCCCAGTGGCATCGCTCCCCCAAGGAATTCAGTCCTGGAATCCTGGATCCACTCTTTGTGCATGAACATCAGCTGCGTTTCCATGACACCCCCCGAGGCGGGAAGCAACCCGGCCGGGTTATAATATGTTGCCGCAGCTCCATCCACCAGACTGCTCATTGCATCGCCCATCGATACGCCACGGCCGGAGACACCGAGCTTCAAGAATGCCATCCCGGAGCTGCCGATCTGGGCCATGAGGGAGGGAGTGACCAGAATGCTAAGACCGATTATGACACCGGCGAATCTGTGTTTCATTTGAAGACGCTTTCACTTGTCGTTGTTCAGAACCTGACCGACACGGAGACCAGGTGCATCCCCGTCGGCGCAAACGGTTCGAAGACATATGCATAGTTCACTGTCGGCGTCCAGCCATCTAGCTGTTTTCCGGCGCTGAATCCGAGGGACGGCCGGATGCCATTTCCGTTCTCTTTCAAGTCGATACGATCGATGCCGCCACGTACCGTAAGTTCCGGGACCAGAGGGACCTCCAGGCCGAACCTGCCGATGAAGGTCTTCTGGTCGCTCAGTTCGATCTCGGCGGCTACCAATCCGAGAGAATCCGGCAGACGATATGCAGCCCCTACCGTATAAAGGAGCGGGAACTTGTCCTCGCTGGTTTTTCCCTGCTGCCCATAGAGGTTGGATGTGTCCCATTTGTACTTTGAGCTGATATCTTTCACAGTGGCGGAGACGGTCACGCGATTGCCGATGGGCACGAGTGCCCCAGCGTCGATTCCCACTGTCGTGGACGATACATCGGTATACAGCTGATAATACAGAAGTTTGATGTTGAGGCCGATGGCGAACCCGCCCGGGAAACGATTCCCGAATCCAAGGAAGAAAACGTTTTCGGACGTTCTCATCGGGCCCGTGGCATTTCCATCGATATCGCGACCGTCGATTTCACTCACTCCCGAGTTGATGACTCCGATAGAGACTCCGGCGCTGGGGCGGATGGCCGTGGAGAAATTCAGGAAATTCAAATTGCGGTCGAGGCTCAGTATGCCGTACGAAGCCGATACCTGGCGCTGCTCCGTCCATGGCAGGAGGGCAGGGTTGTAGTAGCTGACCAGGTCTCCCGTGATGACTGCGCTCATGGCATTCCCCATTCCTGCTCCGCGTGCTCCAAACCCCATTCTGCTGAACGCGCCTGGAGTCCCGCCGATCTGTCCCCACAGAGGCACGTTGAATGTCAGCGCCGCAAGCAGGCCTAAGACTGCTGTTTTCACCGGCCGACTATTGATGAATGGCTTCATTTTACTGGAGCACCATGACCTTTCCCCAACTCGGTTCATCGTTGTCCATGGTCACGCGGTAGAAGTACACGCCGTTCGGGACCGGCATGCCGGTTCCCGTCCGCCCATCCCAGATCTCGTCCTGCTCCCCCGAGCGTGAAACTCCTTTGATCAACGTCCGGATTCTGTTCATGCCGAAGTCGAACAATTCGATTGTCACCTCCGCGGGGGCGTTTCCTGTGCTATAGTGGATACGCACCTTCTCCATTTGGGGAGAGAATGGATTGGGGTAGGCGTAGGAGGTTGCACGGTTGTTTGACGGGACATAGGTGCGGATGACCTGCCAGTTGCCTCCAAACGGAGTCTGGGAGTTATCGGGAGTCTTGGCCAGGCCATCTCCGGTCCCGCCGTATACCGTATCTCCGATAACTGCAACGGCAAAAAAGGCAGAGGTGGCGATTCGTGCGCCTGACGTCTGATCAATGATTGTGCCTGACCTCGTCCAGGACAGTCCACCATCAGCCGTCCGGTACATCCCGTCGTCGGTCGCAACGTATGTCACTGAATCGCGAAACGTGAAGGCATAGGCTTTCACGCCGATGAGGAAATTCTTCCAGGATCTTCCTCCGTCATCGGTATAGCTCACCCCATATTGCTGGTTCGGTCCCTGGGCGGGCCAATTCGTGGTCCACACTCTGGTGCCTGTGCCGAATCGTTGCGCACTGATGGTTATGACCCAGTCGCTCAATATCGGGGACATTTGATTGCTTGTCGAAAACCGGGTCCAGCTCACTCCGCCGTCGGTTGATTTATTCACACCCCCCGCTGTGCCTGCCCAGATTGTGGCGCTGTCCTGGACCATGACTGAGAAGGCGAGGTAGTTATTGTCCCTGCGCGGGTCGACTCTGTAAGCTCCGAGAGAATCCGTGGGGGCGACAGAATTGCGGCTGCTCGATGGGAGGACGGTACGTTGCCATGTCTGGCCGTTGTCCGTGGATTTTCTCAGACCGCTCGACCAGCTGGCGATCCAGACGGCGGCGTTTCCCAGGGCGAGATCGAACGTCACATTCTGTTCCGGAACAACGATCGGGAGGAACCAGACGGTGTTGTTGCCGTAGGTCACGATGCTGTCCCCCCGGGCATCCATCGTTTGGGGTACTGCGGCCCAGGTTGAGCCGTTGTCAAGTGAGTAGGAGTAACCGCTCCCCGTTTGGACTGACTGATCGTTCACTTCCTTGGTATACCCTGTGGACGCCCAGATGGTGCCGCCTCTCACGTCTACCGCGAAAATGCCGGGGCTCGCAAATTGTGGAACTCCTGCAAAACTCTCCCAGTTCCGGCCCCCGTTCGGAGTTCGGGCCAACCCATCGCTCGTACCAGCCCAGAGTATTCCTCCGGTGCTCACCAGGTGGGAGATTGAGTTGCTGGGAGGAAGTGGGGACACGGTGGATTGTGTGAGATCAGGCGTTGTGAGCCTGAAGACCTGTGCATGACCGGCCGGCACCAGAGCGAGCAGGAGCAAACAAAAAAGAAATGAACGGACTGGGTACATGGCTAGAGGCCGGCTATGTTGAGTGTGTGAAAGATGCTGGCGCTCGTTTCGCCTGCGACATCTTTCGCCTGGAATTGGAACCGATAACTGGACCTGGTGCCGGCAGTTGGGACGAGTTGGATCACGATCGTGTAGATCCCGTCTCCCGCCAATTGATCCCCGCTGAGGCTGCCGTTTGCACCGCCATCGTCACTGAGCTGGAAGTGGGCCGTGGGGTCTGAACTGTCGAGGCTCAAAAAGAAGACTTCCCTGATATCCGCCAGGCCATCGGAATCCGATGCTGCCACGGTCATTGGAATCCTCAAAGCCACGCCCAGTTGTGCCTGCACCGTGTCAGGGGCGCTCAGGTCGGATATCTGCGGCGGAGAATTCCGGCGATAGACCAGGAGTGAAGATGAAACGGCGTTGCTCTGAAGGCCCGAACCATCCGTTGCCGTGACGAACGGATAATAGCGGCCAACCTCGGCGCGCGACACTGAGAATCTCAGCCGGGCAGAGTAAATCCCGTCACCGCGGATCGAATCGGGGCCAGCGCCGTCATCTTGCAGG
>JAGDMJ010000311.1 GCA_017860555.1 Bacteroidota bacterium | reverse complement strand
TGGGGGGTGCGGGCTCGAGTTGGACCGGTGGATGAAGCCGGGAGATATTGTGGAACTGGAAATCGAAAAGATCGGCGTACTGAGGAACAGGGTGGTCAAGAAGTCTGACACCGCCACCAGGTAACGCGGGTTGTGAACAGGCAATTGGAACGCGGGACAACGCAAACGAAGGGAACGCCATGTATCCTTTAAAGAAAGGCAAGACGGCGCAGCAAGCCCACGTGGGGCTGCCCGAAGGGACATTTGAGGAAGAGCACGGCCGCAAAGGTTTTTACGGCAAGTCGGCGCATCTGTATCACGCCCACCCTCCCACCGGCTGGGTCCGGTTCGCGGGAAAGCTTCGCCCCCATTTGATCGACTGCAACAAACTCACCCCGTCCGACCAGGCTGACCCGAACGGGTGTCCGGTGCCTTTCCTGGGAAACAGCGAGGTCGTACTGTCGGTGTCGCGCCGCACGGAGCCGATGCCTTTCTACTTCCGGAACGCCGACGGTGACGAACTCTACTTCGTGCATCGCGGCGAAGGTGTCATGGAGACCGATTTCGGCCCGCTCACTTTCGAACCGGGCGACTACATCAACGTTCCCCGTGCGGTCACCTACCGCGTCGTCCCGAAGACGAAGGACAATTTCTTCCTGATCGTGCAATCCAAAGGGGAGTTCGAGCAGCCGGACAAAGGGCTGATCGGCCAGCACGCGCTCTACGATCCTTCGGTACTCGTGACGCCTGAGCCCGCGCCACAACTCGGGGACGACCATGAATGGGAAGTGCGCATCAAAGTGGACGACGAATTCTCCAGCGTGTTCTACCCGTTCAACCCGATGGATGTCGTTGGATGGAAGGGCGATCTCACCGCCTGGAAGCTCAGCATGCGCGACATCCGTCCCATCATGAGCCATCGTGCGCATCTCCCTCCGAGCGCGCATACCACATTCGTCACGGCGGGTGCGGTGATCTGCAGTTTTCTCCCCCGTCCGCTCGAGCAGGACCCGGAGGCTCTTCGGGTTCCTTTCTTTCACCGGAACACCGACTACGACGAATTCATCTTTTACCACGACGGCAATTTCTTCAGCAAAGACAACATCGCACCGGGAATGGCCACCCTGCATCCCCGCGGCATTCACCATGGTCCACACCCGAAAGCGCTGGCGAACCAGGCAGCGAAAACGGAAACGGACGAATACGCCGTGATGCTCGATGGGCTCAACCCGATTCATGTCCTGCCCGCTGGCGAAGCGGTGGAGCAGAAGGATTACTGGGCCAGTTGGAAGCAGAAATGAAACACACATGACCACCCCCTCATGATCATTGATCCCCGCAACCACGATCCCCGCAGCATTTACAAGCTGATGATAGGTTCGATCGTGCCACGCCCGATCGCTTTTGTGTCTTCGATCAGCGCCGACGGCATCCGCAATCTTGCTCCCTTCAGCTTCTTCGCGGGTGTAAGCGCTGATCCTCCCGTGATCTGTTTCTGTCCCATGGTGCGCAGCTCCGACGGCAAAAAGAAAGATACGCTCCAAAACATCGAGTCCACACGGGAATTCGTCGTGAACGTGGTCTCGGAAGAGCTCGTCGGGCAGATGAACCTTTGTTCGGGGGAATACCCTCCGGACGTCGATGAGTTTGAGCTCTCGCGGCTGACACCCGTCGAATCAGACCTGGTGCGGCCGCCACGGGTCGGAGAGGCCCGCGTCAGCATGGAATGCAAGTTGCGCCAGATCATCTCCGTAAGCGAGAAGCCCCTCGGCGCGAGCATCGTCCTGGGCGAGATTCTGCGGTTTCACGTCCAGGATGCCCTCTTTGACAATTTCAAGATCGACCCCGACCAGCTCCGCGCCGTGGGGCGCATGGGCGGGCCAACGTACATCAGGACCCGAGACAGGTTCAACCTGGAGAGGCCAAAGTAGGAATCAGAGCTGGAGAAGGAGAAGAGCATGGAGACCCTGGCAGGTCTTTCCCCCGAAACCGTTGAGCGAATCCGGAGTGCGCGCTCCGTACGTGACGTCCCCCCGAGTGAGCCGTTGGTCCCCTATCGGAACATCGGCGATCTGCTGGAGCAACAAACCGACCGGCTCGAGCAGCTGCGTTTCCTCGTCTTTTACAGTGACGATGGTCAGCGGCTCGAGTTTTCCTACCGGGAGTTCTTCGAACAGGCGTGCCAGACCGCGAATTATCTCCGCAATGCGGGCATCGCGCCGGGCGACCGGATCGCGGTCATGTCGTTCAACCACGCGGACGTCGTGGTCCAGTACTTCGGCGCATTCATGCTCGGCGCTGTCGTGGTTCCGATCAATGCCGGCGAAGATGATCGGCGGATCCTCTTCACACTCAAAGATTCAGGAGTACGTCTCGCCTTTGTGCGAGACATATACATCGACCGGATGCTCGGACTGCGCGAACAGCTTCCGGATCTGCGGCATATCATTCAAGTCGGCGTCAAAGCGCATTCTTCACTTCCTCACTATCCATGGGAGATCGCGCGCCTGCCGGCCACGTTCAAGGCCACCACACCCCCCTCGCTGGAAAGCGAAGCTCTGCTCGTCTACACCTCGGGGACAACCGGCAATCCCAAAGGCGTGCTGCTGGACCAGTACAATCTCCTGGTAGACGCGATGGCCATCGCAGAATGGCATCAACTCGCCGAGGATCAACGCGTCATGTGCGTCCTTCCGCTTCACCATGTCAATGGCATCGTTGTGACGCTGATGACTCCCCTCTACGCGGGAGGCACGGTGGTGTTGAACCAGCGCTTTCATGTAGACAAATTCTTTGAACGGATCAGCGCGGAGAAGGTCTCTGTGGTCAGCGTCGTGCCCACGTTGCTACAGTTCCTGGTCCATGCAAAGCTCGACATGGAGGCCTACAAACTCGCCCGTCTCCGGCATTTCATCTGCGGCGCCGGGCCGCTGACCGTGGAACTCGCGGCGAAATTCGAGCAGACATTCCAGATCCCGATCATCCACGGATACGGACTCTCCGAGACAACCTGCTATTCCTGCTTTCTGCCCGTCGACCTCTCGCCTGCAGAACATAAAGCGTGGATCAGCAAGCATGGTTTTCCCTCCATCGGGGTTCCGTTGCCCTCCAATGAGATGGCGATCCATGACGCGGAGGGGAATGAACTGCCCGAGGGGGAGAAAGGCGAAATCGTCATCCGGGGGCACAACGTCATGACCCGCTACTTCCAGAACCCCGAAGTGAACGAGGCGACATTTGTCCATGGCTGGTTCCGGAGCGGTGACGAGGGGTTCTTCCGCTACGACGATACGGGACGACCGTTCTTCTTCATCACCGGCCGGATCAAGGAACTGATCATACGGGGTGGAGTGAACATCTCTCCTTTCGAGATCGATGAGATCCTGATGGGCATGCCGGGGATTCACGCGGGCATTGCGGTCGGTTTCGAGAACGAGTGGTATGGCGAGGAGGTCGGGGCTTTCGTGAAGGTGAAGGAAGGGCTCGAACTGACCGAGCAACAGGTCCTTGCGTACTGCCGCAGGCACCTTCCCTTCTCTAAATCCCCCAAGGTCGTGGTGTTCGGTGAGGACGTCCCGGCCACGTCGACCGGTAAGTATCAACGAACGCTGTGCAGGGAGTTGTTTGCCAAGTGGAAAGCGGTGCAGTTCTCAGAGAACCTGGCGGGGCAATAGGGGCAAATCATGGGTCCTGCAATGGAGCATATCAGGACCCATCACAAACCAGCCAATCCGGAGAGAAAGTTTTCAGGACGATCCGTCGCTAGAACGTCCCCAGGAAGATCCCCCCGTTCACCATCCATCCTTTTCCAGTCACGTTGGATGGAACGCCGACGAGATCATAGTTGCCGTCGACCTCCCAGGCGGGACTGGACATGCCGAGGTAGCTCACTCCCGCGCGCACCCCGAGCCATCCGAGAAACGCGTATTCCAGGCTCACCGATGGAGTCCAGATGAAGAAATTCCCTTCCAACTTCCGGGTGATGTTGCTGGGGGCCGTAAGGTTCTGGGAGCCGAAGGCGGCTTGTTCCTGTTCCCACGTCGTTGATCCGCCGCTGCTCTTCGTAAGCTCCATATCAATGCCACCCCACCCGAGGTTGAGTCCGCCCACCAGATCCAACCGTTCCACGATCGGGAGAACATACTCGAAGGTGATGGCCCCGTACCCTGCGGTAAGCCTTGTGTCACGTCTGAGCCCCGTCGTCGGATCCACCGAGGCGCTCTTTGAGGACCCGCTCATCCCGATGCCTCCCACCCTCAGGTTCTTGACCAGCATGATATAGGCTGTGCCCGCGCCGCCAATGAGGAAAACTCCGTTCTCGCTGACGGGAGCAGCATTGCTCATTACGAGGAAGTCGTTGATCGGCTTGGTATCCATAAAGAGGTACCCCATCGTGAAACCCGCGAGGGCTCCCACTTTCGCTCCGCGCGTCCGCTTGGGCGGGATGGGCTCTTCCTGGGCCTGAAGTACGGATGAAGCAATTATCAAAAGCGCAATCAGCAACGCCAAACTTTTTTTCATCAGCAAGTCTCCGGTGTGGTACCAGGTGGTCGAAGCGCGCACAATGTACTCAAATTGGACGAGAATTCCAAGGTCGTTGCATCTCCACCACTGCTTGGGTATATTGTACTCCCTATGCGCGCGTCC
>JAGDMJ010000310.1 GCA_017860555.1 Bacteroidota bacterium | reverse complement strand
ACGTTCACGCGGATCGGAGATTCCATCAAGCGTAGGGGCAGCATCCAACTCCGGCTTGACAAACTCCTCAGGTGGCATGGAAGTGAACGGGGGGATGTAGTAGAGAAACAAAAAGAACCCGACCACGACCAGGCTGAGGACCGCAATGCCAATCCATTTCAGCGCTCGTCTCATTGTTGTCCTCCTTTCAGTGTTCCCGCATTTCCCGGAAAGATCTCAGCGGGAAAGTCCTCCTTGAGAACCAGCATCTTGAATTTCCCCCACAGATAAGGGAAGAAGCTCAATGGCTTTGGTCTTGGAATTTCATTGTGAATCGGAGGCACGGTCCTGAGATACGCAATGATCGCGTTCTGTTCTTCCGTTTTCAGCCTCGCCAGCGCTGTCCAGGGCATCGGAAACGGGAGCATCCGTGTCCCGTCACGCCGCACACCCTTCGTCAGGGCATTCCTGATTTCCTCATCGCTCCACCCACCGAGGCCCGTTGCGGTATCCGATGTCAGATTGGGAGTCACGAACTCTCCGTACGGGCCAGCCGTGAACCGTGTGCCGCCGGCCATTCGGAGCGATTCGATGTTTCCACCCTTACCGTCAAGGGGCGTGTGACAATCCGCGCAGCCCATCCCCTCGACGAGGTACTTCCCCCATTTCGCCGGATCGTTGCTTACCAGCCGCTCTTGCGATCGGTAGAAGGCAATAAGCTCCTGCTCGTTCATTTCCCAGGCGGGCTTCCTCCCCAGCGACACGATGTAAACGGCCAACTGCCACATCTCCCGGTCACTCACCGCACCGACATAGGAGGGCATGGGTGTGCCATCCAATCCTGTGCGGAAACGCAGGTAGACGTCTCGCGCGCTGCTGCCACCCCGAAATGTCCACGGCTCCGTCAGGTCACGCATTTGAATCGGCAAGCCTGAGGCATTTTGAAAATCTGTTGCTGTGGCACCCGTTCCGCGTCCGTCTGTACCGTGACAGCTTGCACATTGGAGTTTCTCATAGACCACGCGGCCCGCCTCGATGCTCGCCGGTGAAGACGGAACTTCTCTCCCGACCGGAACCGGCAACGGCTGCTCACTTCCAAATCGGGAGGAGAATGTCTTCAGGTGCGCCACGACCGCCTCCAGGGTATCTCCCTGAAGGAACTTCCCCCAGGCAGGCATCGCTGTTCCAGGCAAACCCTTGGTGATCGCGCGCTTGAGGTCCTCGTCTGTTGGCAGGCTCCCCGATTCCGTCGATCGATACTCATACATCCCGAGCGTGAAGTCGCGTGGCCTGGGATTCAACGTCATTGCGTACGGCCCGTCTCCTTTTCCCTCGTGCCCATGGCATGGCGCGCAGCGGACGTGATAGACATCACGTCCAATTTCCAGGCTTCCGCCCTGCTGAGATTCGCCCGCGGCCGAAAGGGCCCGGGACATCAGTCCGGAGATCGCGAATATTGCAAGCACGAAAATTACGAGCATGAAGAGGAACGATCGTCCCATTATGCCTCCTGAGGATTCTGGGGAAGTCAAGGGGGATAACACGCCAACTACCCACCAAGTTTCCGCGTGTAGGGAATATTATGGACAGAAAGGGCTGGGAACGAGGATTGGGGGAACTGGGAACTGAGGAGGGAGCAATACGTCTGATATCGGACGTCTCACATCAGATTTCATGTATTCTGTCTATAGAGTCTATTCACGGGAGAGCTCCTCAATTCTCTTCCGTGCGTAGTCGATGCGGGCGCCATGGGGATATTTGGCAAGGTAAGCGTGGAAAGAAGCTACCGCATCGCCCGTACGTCCAAGACGGTCTTCCACGAGCCCGATATTCAACCAGACTGATTCATTCGACGGTTCCAGAGAAGCGCCCTTCTTGAACGCGTCCAGAGCGTCCTCGAGGCGTCCCAGTGCAAAGAGACTGCTCCCAAGGTTTCGCGAGGCAGCCGCATTGTGCTTGTCCACGGCTAGAGCCCTGCTGAAGCTGCGGACAGAGTCTTCCAGACGGCCAAGTTTGTGTTGACAGGCGCCCTTGTTGATCCAGGCATCGGCATTTTCGGGATCGACCTCCAACGCCTTGTCGTACCAGATGAGCGCTTCTTCGAGGTGCCCCAGATTGCTCAGACTGTACGCCTTGTTGTACAACTCCCAAGCTGCAAGACCTCTGGCCGCACCTGCCTTTTCCACACCGCCGGTTTCACGCTTGAGGAGAGCGTCCAGGTCAGCGCGAAGATCCGCAAAAGACTGGTAGCGTTTGTTGGGTTCTTTCTGCAGGCAGCGTTCGATGATCGTGGAGAGAGGCGAGGAAAGACGAGGGACAGGCGCGTCGGCATGCAAGCGATGCATGTCGTTCCAGTAGTCTCCTGACCGGTGCCCCTTCAGGACAAAGGGAAGGCGCCCCCTGGAAACGAGTTGATACATGACAATGCCGAGGCTGTAGATATCGCTCCGTTCATCGCACCGGGAAGCGTTTTGAAATTGCTCGGGAGGCATATAGGTGGGTGTGCCGAAGCCGGATCGCTGAACACTCCGTCGCCTCGTGGGAAGGGCCGTGCCGGCTCGCACATGCTCGATGACCCCCGCAAATCCGAAGTCGGCGATCTTCACCGTCTTCTCACGTGTGATCATGATGTTTTCAGGCTTGACGTCACGGTGGCACCTGATCCCGCGCGAGCGGGCATACTCCATCCCATGGCAGAACTGGATGCACCAGCGAATCGCCTGCGCCAGATCCGGAGGATGCGCAGTGAGATGTCCGGCGAGGGAGCTCAGCCCATCATCCCCCGGTTCGATGTATTCCATACCGATATATAACCGGCCGGATAGTTCAGTGATGAAATCCGCACGCACGATGTTGGGGTGCCGGTCCAGCCCCACCCAGACCCTCGCCTCCCGGCGAAACAGCTCACGGGTCCCGGAATCCCGCAGGTACTCGTCGCGTAGTGTCTTGAGTGCGTGCATGGCACCCGACTCCCGCCCTCGAACCAGGTACACAACCCCGAATCCTCCCACGCCGAGGATCCCCTGCACGACGTAAGTTCCGCCGATATCATCTCCTCTTCGGTACGCGGCACCTTCGGCATGAGCAGCGATCCCGTGGTGAGCCGGAAGGAAACCGAGGCGTTGGAATAAGGTGCGGATGGACTGGGCGAGAGACATAACAGAGGTACGGAGCCAGGTGAATATCGAACAACGAGTATTGAATTTCCTGTGTCGAAGGGGTTGAGCGCTAGTAGCACACCTCTTCGAGGAACAATCCCTGCGGTGGAGCGGCCATGCCGGCTTTGCGGCGGTCTCTCATCTCCATGATCTCCCGGAACATCCGCACGGGCGTGTATCCCCTTCCAACGTCAACCATCGTCCCAACCAGTGCCCGGACCATTCCATGGAGAAAGCGGTTCGCCCGGATTTCGTAGATCAACATCGACGGGGTTGGCGTCCACTCAGACTTTGTCACTGTACAACGATAATGGTTGACGTCTGCGTCGTACTTGCAAAAAGACGAGAAGTCATGTTCGCCGACGATCTCCCCGGCGACGCTCTGCATTGCCGCCGCGTTCAGGTCATACTTGACATACCACTGATAGAAGCGCCCGATTGCCGTTGGCTTCAGAGCGATGAAATAACGGTACATCCGTTCCCGGGCATCAAACCGCGCGTGGAATGTCTCGGGAGCTTCTTCGACGGAATGGACATAGATGTCTTCGGGCAAGATGCCGTTCAGGCTGCTGAGGATGGCCCCCAGACTGAGAGAGGATTCCGTCCGGAACCCGGCGACCTGGCCGCGGGCATGGACACCGGAGTCCGTCCGCCCCGAACCGATCAGGTTGATCGACTCCTGGAGTACCTGCTCGAGGACCTTGGTGATTTCCTCCTGCACACTCCTGCCGTTGGCCTGCGTTTGCCAGCCGATGAAGTCAGTTCCGTCATATTCGATGACCAGCTTGACTGTGCGCATGGAGGCGTGGGAAAATGGATGTTAGAGTCTGGCGAGGCTCCCGACAACCCGCGGCGGAAATCCCGTCAAAATGCCTTCGTTACTGTGACCATGATCCCGTGTGCCTGCTCCCACCCTCCCATGACACGGGCACCAAACTGCAGATCGCCAAGGGCATTATCCACCTCTTTATTATGGGCGATCGCGGAACGCGCAGCGTTGATCGCACTCGCCACATGGTTGATGATCACGGCGGCGACAACGAATTTCTTGTTGTTGTACATATTGTCACTTGCCACACGCTTGTCCCGGAACGTCGCCCGCGAAGCCTCGCTGTCCCACTGCCAGGCATACCCCGCTGCAGGGTCGTACAACTTATTGGCATCCCGGTCCCGGAGTTTCTTGTTGTTGTAATCCGCGGTATTCATGAAGTTTCCCAGGTCAACAAAGAACTGGTCGTCCTTGCCGGTGGGATCCATTCCGGAATAGACCTGTGCAAAGGCCCGGGAGTCGTCCCTGAGCGAATTCCCATAGACGTCAAACGAGCCCCAGGTGAGCCAGAGCACACCCTCAGCGGCGAGGAAATACTTTCCGGAGGAGCCGAACGAGCCTGTGTAGAGTTCTCCCATGCCGGGGATGAGCAAGGAATAGAGCGCCGCAAGCCCCACGGATTTCTTTTCTGCGGCCGGGGCATCTTGAAGGGCCATCCGTG
>JAGDMJ010000309.1 GCA_017860555.1 Bacteroidota bacterium | reverse complement strand
GCCCAGCCGGAACCCCACATCATTCACACGCATGAGCTGATCCAGCGTAGCAAGGGCCCCGTCACTCGTGTCCATGCACGCTGTGGCAAGCCCGCGGAGTAGTTGCCCTTCTCGTATTCGTGCGCGCGGAAAGAATGGAGAGCGGGCCCTGGGAGAGACGAAGCGGCTGATGGCAAACGCATTGCCGTTCCCCAGGGGCCCGCTGCAATACAGAGATTGACCGGGACGGCATCCGGCGCGGGAGAGAGGCTTGCCGTCATCGATCACTCCCACTGCACATCCCGTCAGCTCGAGACCGTTGCCGAAATTGGTGTCGCCACCTAGGACGAACGACCCGCATGCGCGGCAACCTTCTTCGATGCCGCGCTGCAATTCCGAGATGAAATCATCGGTCAAATCCGGCGGAAGTGTCTCAGCGATCAGGAGTCCGGCCGGCGCCGCGCCCACAGCCGCCAGATCGCTGAAGTTGACCATAGCCGCCATCCACCCGATGACATATGGCGCTTCATAGAGTCCGCTGGCGATCTCCTCCACGATGGAGTCTGTGGTGATCGCAAGCGTCACGCCCGTGTCTCCGAGCCGGATGATCTCCGCGTCGCTTTCGTTCATTCGATTCATCTGGCAGGGCGACCTGCGGAACGTGCGGGCGAGACGCTCGACTGTCTGGTTTTCCAGAATTGTGCTGTTCATGGACACACCTTGATCGCGTTGTGCAGGGCCGTGAACCGTACGGATCTTGTGGTAATGATCTCGCCGTCGAACTCGACGTTGATCGGCAGCGTCGTCAGGACGGACAGGGAGCTGCTCGACCAGGACCTCGTCTTGCGCATGCCGTTGAACCGTCCGGTGGAGAGCGCAAAGAGGACCTGAGCCAACTCCGGGCTGCTCATTCCATGGCACAGGTGGACTCCCAGCAAGCCGTCGTCCAGCCGGGCAGGGGAGTCGTATCGCAGGTTCCCCGAAAAGTGGTTGTTTTTCACCACGCCGAGATTGCTCAGTCGTATGTGAAGAGTGCCTGTTTCAGGGCTTGTGACCACTGCAGCGATGTTTCGATGCCGGGCAATCGTCTTCAAGGCCGCATACAGAATCGCTGTGGGTGTGGAGAAATGTTTCAATTCGCAAAGCAGACGATCGGGTTCGTTGAACTCCCTGTTCGCGTCGGCCGTCGCACCGATGCTTGCATTGCTGAGGAAATAGCGGTACACTCCGGTGCCGTCGATCCCTGTGGCGAGCATGCCAACATCTCTCAGCCGCGCTTGAGCAAAGTCAAGTTTGCAGGGACAGTCTTCCACAGTGGAGCCCGGCGGCTTATGGAAGTCGTTGCTTGAACCGAGTCCTATCGCACCGAGTGTAACCCGGTCAAGGGCATCACGCATGCGCTCGTGCATGAGCATTGTCAACACCGCGTTCACAGTGCCATCGCCGCCGGCGGCAACGATCTTGCGTTCCCCCCGCCCCACAGCATCGATGAGCACCTGCAGGGCATCCGCCTGGTTTTCCAGTACATGCACCAGCATCTCGTGTGTTCCGGCAATTCGCGGTGCGACTCGTTCCCATCGGTTCATTGCTCTTCCGCCACCGGCGGCCGGGTTGAGGAATACCAGCATAGGCTCTCCTAGATCTGACTTTTTTCTGGACGAATTTTCATTGTCACGACAAAAGCAGCGTAGAAAACAAGTACGCCAGGGATCCATTCCGTTCGCTGCATGACGGCAATTGCTGAAAGAAGCAGAATGTAGCTGTGCACGACAGGGGCGATCGCCCGGTGCGCTTCGTTGTCCGTCCTGACGCGATGAAGCCGAACCTGTCCCACGATGACAGCGACTACGCCGGCAAGCGCGAAGGCGGCTGCGCATAACGTTGCTGCATTGGAGCGGACCGGAGTCACGCTCATCGCGGCGATTGCCGAAATGGTCGCCACAAAGGCGAACAGATCGCTGACGATGGCGGCGGGGAACCTTCCGAAGACAACCGGAAAGGTATTGTACCCTGTGGCCCTGTCCGCGGCGATGTCCTTGAAGTAGCCCGACAGGACAAAATTCGCATAACCGAAGAACACGGCGGCGACGGTCCACACGGCTCCCGGAGTGAACGGTGCCGGCCCGGCCAGGATCGCCATCAGGCACAGAGTGGCAACAATCCAAGCGTTGTAAAATGGTCCGCCCCACCACTGGCGCTTGAGCGGGGTGTACGTTGCAAGCCCCAAACCCGCGAGAATGCCGAGTACAAAATTGAGCGGGTTCAGAAACCCGAATATGCCGACGCAAAGGAGAAGGCCGGGAACGCTGATGCACAGAACCTGGGTCCTGGTGATGATACCCCTTGTAAGGGGGCGGTACGGAGATGAAATCCGGTCCGTGTCGGTCTGAAAACAGTCGGTCAGGGCTTGCCCGAAGCCGTATGACAGGAACGCTGCCGCGGCTACGAGGAGCTCCTGGATCAGACCTGCCGCATTGGCATGCGAAAGGCCGGCAACCCCGGTGATCCCGGAAACGAACATGAGGTATGGTCTCATCGTCGTCACATAAGCGAGAACGAATTGCTTGCTGAAAACACGCAGGGCCCGCGGGGTTTCTATTTCGGCGGTAAGAAGTTGAGCGTTCATGGTTCCGGTTCCTTATCTTTTCTGGACTCATCTTAATGAACCGGAAGGTCCCGGCTGTCACGAAATTGTCATACTGAGGTCAAACCCCTGTGGTGTCAGGGAGGCATTTTTTTACGCGGACATGACAATTTTGTGACAACGGCAAAAACAGACTCATCTAAATTGGAGTCACATATTGACACGGATTCTCTTCCTTTTCAACAGGTAATGATCAATGGTCTCCTGGCCCCGTGCCGCTACGACATTCCTCCTGGCCGCAACCCGCGTCTTCGGCACGACGGGAATCGCTCAGGAATCGGAGCCGGCAAACAACGCCGAAGCAGACTCCGCGATCATCGAATTCTTCCCAATCCTCAGTTACGACACGGATGCGGGATTCGGCTATGGCGCCAAAGTGGTCTTTCGCGATCGGCTAGGCTGGCGGGAATCATTCGATGTGACCCTCTTTAATAGTACGAAGGGCGAGCGATGGTACCGGTTCGCCTTCTCGCTGCCCGATGCCGAGCTGCGACAGGGGAGCGCATACCCGCTTGCGGTTGATTTCTTCGTGGACTATGACAAGTGGGTCAAGAACAGCTTCTTTGGCGTGGGGATGAGTTCGTCCTTCGATGCGAGGGAGTTCTATACAAAAGAGCCGTTGGAGTTGAACCTTGCCCTGAGCCGCGGGTTTACGTCCGCAGTGGTGGGGAGTGCGGGCGTACGATTCAGGGCTGTTCGCAACTACGGATTCTCAGACGGGAGCACGTTGAAGGCCCTCCCTCCGGAGCTTAACGCCGGCCGGGCGGAGTTTGCGTCGATGTTCCTCCAGCTGCGCTACGACACGAGGAACAGCTTCATCAATCCCGCCTCAGGTTCGGTCTTTCAGTTCGAATACGAACGCGCTCCCGCTTCCTCGGCTTGGAACGTCTCGTTTACTCGATATGCGGCCCTGATTCAATACTACCGTCACTTGTTCGCCTCCGGGATTATCCTGGCCCTGCGATACGGGACGGATGTTGTCAACGGAGACGCATTGCCTGTGCAGGTTCTCCTGCCCGTCGGCGGCAACAGGACCTTACGCGGTTCTCCGCAGGATCGCTATCTTGACCAGGTTGCTGCAGTCGCCAACGCAGAGTTGCGCTTCCCGTTGTTCTGGCGGCTTCGCGGTGTGGCAGCCATCGATGCAGGCAGAGTGTTTCATTCGCTCTCGGAATACAGTCTGAGCCGGTGGGCGGTCAATCCGACCGTGGGACTCAGACTTCATATGGAAACATTCGTTGTGCGGCTGGACGTGGGGCTGGGGAAAGAGACAACGGGATTTTACCTGAACTTTGGACACCTGTTCTGAACCCACTCATCAAGCAGAAATGGAGGCACTATGAAACGCCTATTGTTATTTGTTCTGGCTTGTCTGCTGCTGGCGATATTTCCACTGTACGGCCAGGTGGACACCGTGACGATCCTTCACCTCAATGATACTCACAGCAACCTTGCACCGATCGGCCCCAGGAATCCTTCGCTTGAGGGCACCCAGGGCGGGATCGCGCGTGCGGTGACGCTGATAGGAATGGAGCGAATGGCGGACCCGAACGCGATGCTGCTCCACGCGGGCGATTTTTCGGTCGGCGACTTGTTTTACAACAAGTACTTCGGCGTTGCCGAGTTGCAGATCCTGGCCTCCATTGGCTGTGATGCGCTGACGGTGGGCAATCATGAATTCGACTTGACCCCTTCGACCCTCATGACGGTGTTGGACACCGCGTTTGCGGCCGGCGGCTTCCCCTTGCTCTGCGCGAACATCAATCTTCAAGACGCCGCTGTTGCGCCGCTCAAGAAGTACATCATCCCCTATATGACCAGGCAGGTCGGCGATGTCAAAGTGGGGGTGTTCGGCCTTACCACCCCCGCAACGAACCTGATCTCTCAGCCGGCGCCGGCCGTGCTCGATACGCCCTTTGCGGCTGCCGCTGCCATGGTGGAGACGCTGATGACTCAAGGCTGCCATGTGATCGTCTGTCTTTCCCATCTCGGCATCGGGCTGGACAATATGGTTGCCGA
>JAGDMJ010000308.1 GCA_017860555.1 Bacteroidota bacterium | reverse complement strand
CTGAGGTCCGCGCTGTACCGGGTGAAGTTGACCTCCGATTCACCGAAGCCGTTCTTCGTGATCCCCAGTCCGACAAAGAACCCCCGGCTCGGGTATTCGGCGAGGTCGCGTGAATCATAGGTGTAGTTGACCGTGCTGTAGATGAAGCGGTCGGTTCCGTCGGAGGAGATCGTTCGACCTTCCCGGTATTGCGAAACCGATACGATCTGATATCCAAGATTGAGTCCCAGCGTCTGGTAGAGAGTGAGCCGTTTGCCCAGGGTTCCGTTGATATTGTAGTAGTACTCGTCAAACGATCCCGTGATGGCAGACTCGATTTCACTTTTGTTCCTGGCCCGTCGGAAGGAGAGTGCGATTCCCGCGTAGAGGCGGTTGTCCTGGTCGAACAGTGGATCGACGTAGGAGAAAACCAGGGAGGGATCATAGCCGAGCGCGAGGGAGGCGTAGAGTTTCTTGTTGTGTCCGCCCACGTTGTTGTGCAGGACGCCGAACCCGTAGTACACGCGCTTCGGGTCCCCGTCCCTGAAGCCGAAGATCGGGAAAGGGATGAGATACCAGCGTTCGCCAACATCGACCAGAAGGAAGTGCACGGATCCCAGGGAGTCGTACTGGATATCCACCCGGGTGAAGAGGCCAAGGCTGTAGATTCTGCCGCGGTCGAAAGTGATCCCCTCCTGGGTTGCGATGCCCCCCTGCCGCATCGTCATTTCATTCAGGATCACATAGTCCTTCGTTTTCTCATTGCCCGATATGATGATGGTATCGATAATACCGAGCGGGGAAGCGCTGTGCTGGGGCTCTGGTTCCTGTGCCCGGAGAGCGGGAATCAGCGGAGGTGACAGCAGGACAAGCAGCAACAGGAACATTCTCATGAGTCAGTCCTGGAACATCAGGCGACTGTGGTCGACCATGATACACTCATCCACGACAACCTGGAGGCCTGCCTCCGATGCGCGGCGGGCAGCCTCCGGATGGGTGATGCCTGCCTGCATCCAGACCGTTTTCGCTTTGATGGCGATGGCGGCGTCAACGATCTCAGGCACAAACTCGGGCCGCCGGAAGATATTCACGATGTCCACCGGCCCGGGTATGCTCTTCAGGTCGGGGAATGCCGGCTCTCCCAGGGCTTCGGTGATGGCGGGATTGACCGGGATGATGATATACCCCTGGCGTTGCATATAGCGGGAGACCCGGTTGCTGATACGGGAAGGATTGTCGGAGAGCCCCACAACAGCGATTCTGCGCGATGTTGCCAGCAGTTCCCGAAGGTCCCGGTCTGCGCTGAGAACAGCCATCACCATCTTTCCTTCACGTTGAATGATGAACCAGCTTCTCCAGTGCCTCACTGGCGGCGGCCTGTTCGGCATCCTTCTTGTTCTTGCCGGTTCCCCGCCCCTGGCGCACATTATTCAACATGACATCCACGGTGAAGGTTCTGTCATGGTCCGGTCCTTCTTCCTTGACGATGTGATACCGCGGTGCGCCGATGCCCTGAGATTGGGCATACTCCAGGAGCATGCTCTTGTAGTTCTCATCCGCCGTAATGACGGCGCCTTTCTTCATTGCGGCAAGAACCTGCCGCTCCACAAATTCGCGTGCCGGGTGGATGCCGCCGTCCAGGTAGATCGCAGCAATAATGGCCTCAAAGGTGTCGGCGGTGATCGCGTCGTATCCTTTGCCGATCGCCTGGGCCGCACTCGTGCTCATGAGAATGAAATCGGAGAGGTGGATGGCCTTGGCGTACGCGGCAAGCGCCTTCCTGTTCACCAATCGCGAACGGATCTTGGTGAGCTCTCCCTCTTCAGCCTGCGGGAATCGGTGGTACAGGTAGTCGGCAACGACGAGGTTCAGGATGGAGTCGCCGAGAAACTCCAGTCGCTCGTTCGAGCGGGACGCCTCGGGAAGGCGTTGTAGAAAGGAACGATGCAGCAAAGCCTGTTCGAAGAAATCGCCATTGCGGATGCGGTAGCCCAGCAGCCGCTGCAGCCGCTGCTTCTGGTTCTCCGGCAATGTGTGTGCGCTGTTCTCGCTGTCCCGGGGCGTCTCCGCACGGTAACGGCGGAGAAAGATACGCGACAACTTCGACACCCAGGACATACAATCAGTCTCCCGTGAATTTCCTCATCAGGAGAGTTGCATTGTGTCCGCCGAATCCAAACGTGTTGCTCATTGCGTACTGCACCGGCCGCTTCACCGCACTGTTCGGCGTGCAGTTCAGGTCGCACTCCGGGTCGGGGGTTTCGTAGTTGATGGTAGGCGGAATAATGCCATGCACGATCGAGAGAATCGCGACGATGGCTTCCACGGCGCCCGCGGCTCCCAGCAAATGCCCGGTCATCGATTTCGTCGAGCTGATGCTGAGCTTCCGGGCATGGTCGCCGAAGGTCGTCTTGATGGCGCGCGTTTCGCTTATGTCTCCGAGCGGCGTGGATGTACCGTGAACGTTGACATAGTCCACCAGTTCGGGAGTAATACCCGCGTCAGCCAGAGCGCGGCGCATCGAGCGTACGGCGCCTTCTCCTCCCTCAGGCGGGGCGGTCATGTGGTGCGCGTCGGCCGTGAAGCCGACACCCACGAGTTCACAGTAAATGTGTACACCGCGTTTCCGGGCGCTTTCGAGCTCCTCGAGCACCAGCGTACCGCCCCCTTCACCCATGACAAATCCGTCACGGTTCAGATCAAAGGGGCGGCTCGCCTTCTCCGGAGCGTCGTTGCGGGTGGAGAGCGCTTTCATGGAGTTGAACCCGCCCAATCCCATCGGCGTGATGGGTGCTTCCGCGCCCCCGCACACGATCACGTCCGCATCGCCGTACTGGATCAACCGGCACGCATCGCCGATCGCGTGCGACCCGGTGGCGCAGGCGGAGACGGTGGCATAGTTCGGCCCCTTGAACCCGTGCTTGATGGAGATCTGCCCGGAAGCGATATCTGGAATCAGCATGGGAATGAAAAATGGGCTGATTCGCCCCGGGCCCCCCTGAATGTAATTGTTGAACTGCGTGTCGTAGGTCTTCATGCCGCCGATGCCCGACCCGTACACCACCCCGATGCGGTCTCCATCCATATCCTTTGAAGAAAGCTTCGCGTCAGCGATGGCGAGGTCCGCAGAGATGTTCGCGTACTGCGCGAAGGGATCCATCCGCTGGGCCGCCTTCCTGTCGAGGTAGGCGGTCGGGTTGAACCCCTTGAGCTCACACGCGAAATGAGTATCGTATCCGGACGCATCAAAATACGTAACAGGACCGGCTCCACTTTTTCCTGCCACGAGGTTCTTCCAGAATTCGTCAACGCCCAGGCCGATCGGGGTGAGGGCGCCGACTCCCGTGACAACGACTCTACGATTGCCGTTCATAGATTTTATCGGTCGTAAATTTATGCGCTCTTGGATTTGATGTAGTTGATGGCGTCGCCGACCGTCCCGATCTTCTCGGCATCTTCATCCGGGATCTGGAGGTTGAACGCCTTCTCAAATTCCATTACGAGCTCAACGGTGTCCAGCGAGTCTGCACCCAGATCGTTCGTGAACGATGCCTCGGGGGTGATCTGTCCGTCATCAACACCCAGCTTGTTGACGATGATCTCTTTCACCTTTGCCTCGATATCTGCCATGACGTTTACCTCCTGTGTAATTGGAATGATGGATGGTGAAAAATGCACACTTTCCTGAATATTGCGAGAACGGAGCTATTTTGCAATAGCCTTTACATATACATTCCACCGTTGACCGCCAGGACCTGCCCTGTGACGTAGGAAGCATCCTCGCTGCAGAGAAAGAGGGCGGCTTTTGCGATATCCTCGGCTTCTCCCAGTCTGGTGAGCGGAATCATCTCGGCAAGCTTCTTTTTAGCCTCTTCGTTGAGCTTTTCGGTCATTGCCGTGCGGATAAAACCCGGAGCGATGGCGTTCACCGTGATGTTGCGCGAGGCAAACTCCCGCGCGCAGGTCTTCGTCAGCGCAATCACACCCCCCTTTGACGCCGAGTAGTTCGCCTGGCCCGCGTTCCCCATTTGCCCTACCACCGATGCAATGTTGACGATCTTTCCACTGCGCTGACGGAGCATCGTGCGGGAAGCCGCCTTGGTGCAGTTGAACACCCCCTTCAGGTTCACGTTGATCACCGTGTCCCATTCTTTCTCGGTCATCCGCAGGATGAGATTGTCCCGGGTGATCCCGGCATTGTTCACCAGGATGTCGACCCTGGAGAATTTGTCCAGTGCCGCCTGCAGCAGTGTATCGCAATCGGCCACGGATGACACGTCCCCCGCACATGCAAGAGTTTCGACTCCGTGTTTCGCGGCGATCTCGTCTGCCGTCTTCTTCGCCAGATCCGCATTGATGTCGGAGACCACGATCTTTGCCCCTTCGGCGGCGAAGGCCTCGGCGACTGCCTGGCCAATGCCCTGTGCGCCGCCTGTAATGACCGCCACCTGATCCTTGAGTCTCATGCGTCACGCTCCCGTGCTGTTTGTATTGACCGGTTCCCGCTTCGTCTGCAATGCGGCATAATGTTCTTCCATCTTCCGGAAACCCTCCGGACCGACGAGATAGGTGAGTTCCTCCTTGCACCCTTCGAACAACGGCATGTCGAACTGATGGCCGATCGAGCAGCAGGCCTGCTCACCCTGCAGCATGTCGTCGAAGCTCACCACCTTGC
>JAGDMJ010000307.1 GCA_017860555.1 Bacteroidota bacterium | reverse complement strand
CTGAGCAAGGAAGAGGTCGAGAAAATGAAGAAGGATGCCCAGGCGCACGCTTCAGACGACCGGAAAAAGAAGGAAGAAATCGACCTCCGGAACCAGGCCGATACGCTCTCCTTCCAGACCGAGAAGCAGTTGAAGGAATTCGGCGACAAGGTCAGCGCCGAGGCGCGAGGCAAGGTGGAAAGCGCCAACGAGAAGCTGAAAGAAGCCATCAAGTCGAACAATGTCCCCTCGATCAAATCGGCGATGGATGCGTTGAACAGCGCATGGAACGAAGCATCATCACAGATGTACCAGCAGGCGACCGCTTCGGGCCAGTCAGGCCCGGGTGCCCAGCAGCAAGGGCCCACGGGGAGTGAAGACGGGAAGAAGGTGGAAGACGCACAGTACGAAGTGGTGGACGACAAGAACAAGCAGAAGTCATAAGGGAGTTGGCGGTACATCACGGAGCAAAAGGCGAGGCAATCCCTCGCCTTTTGTGCAAATACGCCAACGAGGGAGGGTAAAGTATGAATTTCAACAAATATACAGTCAAGTCACAGGAGGCGGTCCAGAGCGCCCAGGAGATCGCTTCGAGTTACGGAAACCAGGTCATCGAGCCGGAGCATCTTCTTGCCGCACTGATCCAGGATTCTTCAGGGACGGTGGTTCCAGTTCTGCAAAAGGCCGGCGCCAATGTGAACTTCCTGAAGATTAAAATGAACGAAGTGCTGGACCGGCTTCCGAAAGTCAGCGGTGCGGGGCTTGGTAACCAGAACATCTCCCAGACCCTGGGACGAGTCCTCGAAAGGGCTCAGAAACAGGCCCAGGACCTTCGGGATGAGTATGTCAGCACCGAGCATCTTCTCCTCGGCCTGGTGGAAGCCACTGATTCCAATGCGGGGAGGCTGCTTCAGGATCAGGGGATCACCACCGAGGTGATTTACGCTGTGCTGAAGGAGGTTCGGGGGAACCAGCGGGTTACGGATCAGAACCCCGAGGAGAAGTACCAGGCCCTGGAGCGCTACGGGCGTGACCTGAACGAGCTTGCACGCAAAGGGAAGCTCGATCCTGTCATCGGCCGTGATGAGGAAATCCGGCGCGTATTGCAGGTGTTATCCCGCAGGACAAAGAACAACCCTGTTCTCATCGGCGAGCCCGGTGTCGGCAAGACTGCCATCGCCGAAGGGATCGCCGACAGGATCGTGAAAGGAGATGTGCCCGAGACGTTGAAGACCAAACGCATCGTCGGTTTGGATATGGGATCGCTCATCGCGGGCACAAGCTTCCGGGGGCAATTCGAGGAGCGACTGAAGGCGCTCCTGAAAGAGGTGGTTGAGTCCAACGGGGAAATCATCCTCTTCATCGACGAGCTACACACGCTTGTCGGTGCCGGGGCCGCGCAGGGTTCGGTGGACGCGGCGAACATGTTGAAACCTGCGCTCGCCAAGGGCGAACTGCGTGCGATCGGCGCGACCACGATCGACGAATACCGGAAGTACATCGAGAAGGATCCTGCGCTCGAGCGCCGGTTCCAGCCGGTCATGGTCAATGAGCCGGATGTGGAATCGACGATCTCGATACTCCGGGGCCTGAAGGAGCGCTATGAGGTGCACCACGGGGTGCGAATCACCGATGGAGCTCTTGTGGCTGCGGCCCAACTGAGCTATCGCTACATATCCGATCGTTTCCTGCCGGACAAGGCGATCGACCTGGTAGACGAGGCGGCGTCGAAACTCAGAATCGAAATCGACTCCATGCCGGAGGAATTGGATCAGGTCGAGCGGAAGATCAAGCAACTGGAGATCGAGCGGGAGGCGATCCGGAGAGAAAGGGACGAAGCCTCCCGGGAGCGGTTGGAAGCCGTGGAGCAGGAGCTTGGTGAGTTGAAACAAAACCAGACCGGGCTTCGTGCTCACTGGCAACTCGAGAAGGATCTCATCCAGTCGATCCGGAAGATGAAAGAAGAGGTGGAGAATGCCAGGCAGCAGGCCGAGCAGAGCGAACGCGAAGGGAACCTGGCCAGGGTGGCCGAGATCCGCTATGGCGTGCTGACCGAGCTTGAGCGGAAGATCAAGAATGCTTCGGCAGAGCTCCAGGAAGTGCAGAAGGACCTGAAAATGCTCAAGGAAGAAGTGGACTCCGAGGACATTGCCGAGATCGTAGCGCGGTGGACGGGCATCCCGGTTTCCCGAATGCTGGAGAGCGACAGAGAAAAACTCCTCCATCTGGAAGACCGGCTTCACCAACGGGTGGTGGGGCAGGACGAAGCGGTTCGTGCCGTCAGCGCCGCCATCAGACGGTCGCGTGCTGGACTACAGGACGAGAAACGACCCATCGGCTCGTTCATCTTCCTGGGGAGCACCGGGGTCGGGAAGACGGAGCTTGCGAGGACGTTAGCGGGGTTTCTCTTCAACACGGAGAATGCGATTGTGCGGATCGACATGAGCGAGTATATGGAGAAATTCTCCGTGTCGCGATTGATCGGCGCTCCGCCGGGATATGTGGGGTATGACGAGGGCGGGCAGCTTACCGAGGCCGTCCGGAGGAAACCCTACTCCGTGGTCCTGTTGGACGAGATCGAAAAGGCTCATCCGGATGTGTTCAACATTCTCTTGCAGGTGCTGGACGATGGCCGGCTGACTGACAGCAAAGGGCGGACGGTTGATTTCAAGAACACCATCATCATCATGACCTCCAACCTCGGTTCGCACCTGATCAGCGAGAAGATCTCATCCGGCTTCAAGGATGATGGAGAGTGGGATGAAACTTTCGCGAACCTGAAACAGGATCTGCTCCAGCTGTTGAAGCAGACGATTCGCCCCGAGTTCCTGAACCGGGTGGACGAGGTGATCGTCTTCAAGCCGCTGAGCCAGAGCGACATCCGGGAAGTTGTGTCGTTGCAGTTCCGGCGCGTGCAGGAACTGCTTGAAGGGAAGAATATCTTCCTCGACATCACCGACGAAGCAAAGGATTGGATTGCGAAGCTCGGCTTCGATCCTGTGTATGGGGCCAGGCCGCTCAAGAGGGTCATCCAGAAGCATATTGTGAACCCCCTTTCCGAGCGGATCTTGCGAGGGGACTTCTCCGAGGGGGATGCCGTACAAATTGGCCTGAACAAGCTTGGATTGCTGGAATTCTTCAGAAAAGAGGCCGGTGAGCCAGAGCCCGCGAAACTGTAAACGACTGTGACCCGGCATGTTAGCTGGGTCACAACTCTCTTTTCCATGTTGCTTCGTCCGGGTTCGTTTCTTATTATTTTTCCATTCAGCCAAAAGGGACGCATATGATTTCGCTCGTTGTCCATGGAGGTGCATGGGAAATTCCGGACGATGCCATCGCGACGCACCGTGAAGGTGTTCTGAAGGCACTCAAATCAGGGTGGGCCGTTCTCTCAGCCGGGGGGTCGGCGGCGCAAGCCGTCGAGAAGGCAGTGACGGTGATGGAGGATGATGAGACGTTCAACGCCGGCCGCGGATCGGTGATCAACGCCGCAGGGGAAATTGAACTGGACGCGAGCATGATGGAAGGGAAGTCGTGTCGTGCAGGTGCCGTCGCTGCCCTCCAACGCGTTGCCCATCCCGTATCTGTCGCGAGGCTGATTATGGAAAAAAGCGATAATGTCTTGCTGGTGGGAATGGGTGCCGCCAGGTTTGCCCAGGAACATGGGATTCCTTTTTGCAGTAAAGACTACCTCTTTACCGGCAGCGAGCTTGCCCGATGGAGGCTGGCGCAGGCCGAATCCCGTAAAGGGTCATCGCGCAAGGCCCGGGGGGGAAGAAGAAGACATGACACCGTAGGCGCGGTGGCCCTCGACAGGACTGGCCATATTGTTGCCGCACTGTCAACCGGCGGAACATCCAACAAGCACCCGGGTCGCGTTGGCGATTCACCGCTTATCGGTTGTGGCCTCTATGCCGATAACGCCATCGGGGGAGTGGTTGCCAGCGGATGGGGTGAAGAAATCATCAGAGTGGTGCTCGCCAAAAGCGTGATTGACTGCATGGAGAGGAACGGGGGAAATGCCGAAGGTGCGTGCTGTGCCGGCATTGAGATGCTCAGGCGGAAAGTGCACGGCTACGGTGGAATCATCGCGCTGAACAAAAAGGGAGAGGTCGGCATGGCGTTCAACACTCCGAGAATGGCACGGGCGCATATGACGATCGGAATGAAGTCCCCGGTGGTCGCCGTATAGCGCAGCCGTCTTTGTATGAAAAAAACCTCGCTCATCGGACACATCCTAGAAGCTCTTGAACTGATCCGCTCCCAGCCCCGTCCCGCAGACGCACTGCTCGCGGATTTCTTTCGGCGCCGGCATTATCTTGGCTCGAAAGACCGGAGGTTTATCGCCGAGACAGTGTATGGCATTCTTCGAAACTATCTGTTGCTTGATACCTGCGTAGCGGAATCCCGCGCACGTGTTGATCCTGCTCACGCGGCAAGACCATCAACGTCTCGCGAGCTGTATCTTGGGTACGCCCGCTTGATCTCAAAAGAGGCCCCCGCCGCCATCATCTCCGAAGTCGAATCTTTCTGGGCCGATGCCGGGGCGGAAACGGGCCCGGCCCGTCTGCTCGACGCCATTGAGCGGATTCCCATTCCCCCCACAGGGGCTGACCCCATCCAGCGCTTGACTCTGTCGCATTCGATTCCGGAAAGCATTGTCCGTGAGTGGGTCG